>NZ_JBFAQR010000022.1:0-111203 GCF_040678815.1 Kitasatospora sp. NPDC049285
AACAACAACAATAATTATTGAATTGGTATTTTGTGTTGTGTTTGTGTGTTTGGGTTCTGTGCTCGGCGGGGGGGGGTCGGCCCGGCGGCCCCCCCCCCCCCCCCCCCCCCCCGCCGAGGCCGTGCAGCCAGCGCGCGTACTGCACGGTGGCGGGGTCGTTGCGGACGCTGTCCTGGTAGACGGTGCGCATCCGCACGCCGCGTTCCAGGGTCTCCTGGTCGAGGGCGCGGCTGGCCTCCATCACCTGGGCGGGCTGCGGGCCGCCGGGGGCGAAGGAGAGCACCTCGGCGGTGGCGTCGGAGGCGAGCTGGGTCAGCCGGTCGCGGACCTGGTCGAGGCTGGCGAGCACCTCGATGCCGCGCTGCTGGGCGGGGGCGTGGACGCTGGCGTACTCGGCGATCAGCCCGGCCATCGCGGCGCGGCTGCGTTCCATCTCGCGCTGGCGGCGGGCGGCTTCGGCCTCCTGGTGGGCCAGCAGGGTGGCCAGGCCGCGTTCCGGGTTGACGGCCCGCCAGCGGGTGCCGCAGCTGGTGGGGCGGGTGAGCGCGAGGTCGGCGAGCCGGTCGAGGGCCGCGGTGACCTCGCCCTCGGTGCTCTCCAGGTGCGCGGCGAGTCCCCTGGTGTCGAGCTCGGGGTGGAGCAGCATCGCGCGGTAGACCGCCTCGCCGAACGGGTCGAGCCCGACCGGCCCGCCCGCCGTCACCGCTTCGTCTTCCGCGTGCCCGATCGTCTGCCGGTGTGCGCCGCTCTACCCATGCCCGACCTCCAGCGCGCGTGTCGGAGCGGCCCGTGCGCGCGCCCCCGGCTCGATCTCTGACCGGCCGTCAGACTAGCGCTGTGACGGGGCGGTTAGAACGGGCTTGCGGAGATTCTGTCGGACCGGTGGGTGAACCGTGAAGACCGGCGGGTGACTGTCATCTTCCTGCCAGGCGGAGATTTGACACCTGCGGCCGGGCGCCGGGCCGCGGCGGGTGGGTCAGGCTGGAGGAATGTACGCGATCCGGCTGGAGCTCGCCCCGCCCTCGGTCGACGAGCCGTCCGCCGGTGCCGGACCGGTGCGGGACGCCCTGCTGCGGCTGCCGCTGGACGGGGCGCGGATGTGCCACGCCCGGGTGGTGTCGGCCCATGGCGGGCTGGCCGCGGTGTGCTTCCTGGCGGCGGTCTCGCTGCTGGCGGCGGAACGGTCGCTGCGGGCCGCGGCGGCGCTGCTGACCGGCCCGGAGGGGCCGCTGCCCGGCTGGGAGCTGGTGCGTTGCGAGGCCGATCCGTGGATCGCGCTGGGGCTGCACGAGGCGTCCACCCGGAGCTGACCGCGGGCCGGGCTGCTGGCCGTTGGGTGTCACGGCACTTCCGTGCCAGCTCCGGATGCTGACACGGAGGTGCCACCGGGGCCACTCTCGAGATGTCGGCAGGACGGCGGGATCGACACCGCGGGAGCAGCCCCCGGCGGGGGCCGCGGATCGGACCCGGACCTGACGACGGATCACCACAGCGCCCCGGCGGCAGCCCGGGGCTCAGCCGATCGCGAGAGGACCGGGCACTCCCATGGCGCTGAACATCCGATTTGTCACGATTGCCGCGCTGGGCGCACTGCTGGTGGCGGGCACCGGCACGGCCGCCGAACTGGTCGGCGCGGACCGGCCGGCCGCCGTCGTCACCGCCGACGGCACCGCCGTGGACGGCCCGGCCAAGCCGGACGCCGCCGCGCTGCCGCAGGACGCGCAGGCGCAGTCGGTGGTGGTCGGCCCCAGCGCCCCGCCGAGCAGCCCGGCCCCCAGCGGCAGCGCCTCCGGCTCCCCGATCCACAACGACACCTGGGGCTGGGGCTGACGGGGCCGGACCCAGACGCCGACGGACCGGACCGAGACCGCGAGGTAGCCGGATGACCACCGCACTGGAACGCCCGCTCCAGCGGGCCGTACCCCACCACCCGCTCGCCGCGCCCGCGGCGAGCCCGACCGGAGTCCTGCTGGCGGACGCGCACCACCTGTTCCGCTGCGGACTCGCGGCCCTGCTCGACCGGGAGGAGGACCTCGCGGTGGTCGCCGAGGCGGCCGGCGGCGAGGAGGCGCTGGCGGCGGCGCTGCGCACCCGGCCCGCGGTCGCGGTGCTCGGCCTGGACGGGCAGGACCCGGCCGCGGCGGAGCGGCTGCGCCAGGCGGCCCCGCACACCGCGGTGCTGCTGCTGGTCCCGGCGCTGCCGCGGACGGCGGAGCTGCGCCGGGCCCTGGTGGAGGGCGCCGCCGGGGTGCTGTTGAAGGACGTGCAGGCGGCCGCGCTGATCGCGGCGGTGCGCGAGGTGGCCCGCGGCGGGCGGGTGTACGACCCGCGGCTGGTGCTGGACGTGGTGCGCACCGGCCCGGGCAGTCCGCTCAGCCGCCGGGAGCTGGCGGTGCTCGGCGAGATCGCCGAGGGCAGCTCGGTGCGCGAGGCCGCGGCGGCGCTGTCGCTCTCCCCCGGCACGGTGCGCAACTACGTCTCCGCGGCGATCGCCAAGACCCGGGCCCGCAACCGGGTCGACGCGATCCGGATCGCCCGCGAGTGCGGCTGGCTGTAGGACCCCTGGACGAAGGCTCGCCAACGACCCGTCAGATTCCCGCTGACGGGTCGTAGGCGTGCGTGCGCGCGGATCAGCCGAAGACCGCGCCGAGGCCCTCCCCGCCGCGGGCGGCCGCCACCACGTCGGCGAAGCCGTGCGCGGTGCGCGGCACGTCGGCGGGGCGGCTGCCGATCAGGAACTCGCCGACCGAGGACTCGGCGGTCCAGTCCAGGCCGAGGGCGCGGGCGGCCGCGTCGGTGTCGCCGGAGCCGAGGCCGCACGGCGCCAGGCCCATCGCGGTGGCCACCAGGTAGAGCGTCTGGTAGAGCACGCCGACGTGCTTGAGGGTCAGCGCGTAGGCGATCTGGCTGTACTTCCAGGACAGCCGGCCGAACCGGCTGGTGACGGTGAGCAGCACCTGCGGGTCGACGGTGCAGGCGGTGGCCCGCCAGGCGGCGGTCACCAATTCGTTGAACGCCTGATCCTCGCCCGGGTGCTGGAACGGGCGGGGGCGCAGCCGGTGGGCGCCGGCGTCGTACCGGTAGACGCCGGGCTCCAGGCCGACGCACTTGACCACCGAGAGGTAGACCTCGAGTTCGCCGGTGGCGCCGCCGGCCGGGTAGGGGCGCTCCACCCCGTCGTAGCCGTGCGGGTCGGCGGGGTCGCCGGGGATCACCCGGCGGACCCGGGCCACCCGGTAGAGGAGTTCGGCGAGCTGGTCGAGCGTCACCGGGGTCTCGGCGTAGGAGCGGACCGAGCGGCGGCCCTCCAGCACCTCGCTGAGCGCGGGGTCGCGGGCGACCACGGTGTCCCAGTCGGGGACGGGCAGGTCGATGCCCGCGTCCTCCTCGCGGGAGCCGGCGCCGGGGACGGCGGGCAGTTGGGCGACGTCCTGGTGGGCGAAGACGCCGCCGGTCGGGTAGTCGTGCCGGCCGGGGCGGCTGCGGGCGTGGAACAGCAGGTCGTGGAAGTCCCACAGCGGGGCCTCGGCGCCGCTGCCGGCGTCCAGGAACCCGCCGCCGGCCAGCAGTCCGGCCAGCGCCTCGCCCTCGGCGGGCGACATGCCGGCCAGCAGCGCGGCGTCCTGGGCGGTGCGGGCCGAGGACAGCGCGGCGACGAAGGCGCCGGCCGAGGCCTGGTGGAGCGTCAGCCGGAACGGCGCCATCGGCGACTCCAGCACGCACGACTCGGCGTGGCCGTCGGGCAGCCGCCGCAGGTAGGCGAAGCGGGAGAGCACCAGCGGGCCGGTGGGCCGGGCGAAGCCGGGCAGCGCGGCGTTGCGGGCGATCGGCACGGCGGTGGCCAGCGGGGTGCCGAGCGGGTCGGCGACGGTGGTGGTGACCAGGTACGGGAAGCGCTCCAGCAGCTTGAGCAACCGGACGTGGTCGAGGGCGAGTTCGTCCAGGTCGGCGTCCTCGCGGGTGAGGGCGGCGAGCCGGGCGACGGTGGTCGCGCCGAGCGCGTGGACGCGCTGGCGGCCCCAGGGGTGGGCGAGTTCGACGTCCGCGCCCTGCGCGGTGACCTCGACCTCGGGGCGCAGCCGCAGCAGTCTGCGCAGCGGGCCGGAGCCGGTGGACGGGACGGGTGGCAGCTGTTCGATGACGGTCATGGGTACCTCCCCGGGTGGGCGGGGCAGCCGGGCCCGGCTGCCCCGCGCGTCGGTCAGATGAAGATCGGGATCGGGTTGAGCTCGCTCTCCGGGGTCGGGGCGTCCAGCCAGCCGAGCCGGACCGGGACGTCGTAGAGCCGGCCGGGCGCGAACCTGGCCCAGAAGTGCCGCATGCCGGGGACGATCACCCGGGCCACCGGCAGGCCCACGTCGGGGCGGGTCTGGTCGGCCACCAGGAACTCCATGCCGTGGTCCTCGACGATCCGCTGAACCAGCGTCAGGTCGTCGGCGAGGTCGGCGCCCGCGAGCGGCAGCCAGCTCGCGGGGGTGGAGCGCGGGGCGTTCGGGTCGGGCAGCAGGTAGGGCTGGTTGGCCACGGTGGCGGTGGTCCACCAGGCCTTCTGCTCGGGGTCGGCGCCGGCGTAGCTGACCCGGCCGTGCTCGTCGCCGGCCACCGGGCCGAGGAACTGGTTCATCTCGGTGAGCGCCCGGGTGAGCGCGATGTGCGGGTCGAGGTGCGCGCCGAAGGCGATCAGCACGTCCTCGTTGGTGCCGGCGCCGGCGTCCGTGCGGCGGGAGAACGCGCCGACCACCGGGATGCCGAAGTCGGCGGTCAGGTCGAGCGCCCAGATCTCCCGGCGCAGGCCGCGGTAGACGTCGCGCAGCTGGTCGATGTACGGGTCGCCGAAGGCGTCCAGGTCGACGGCGGGCCGCTGCACGCGGTTGTACCACCACAGCGCCACCGCGTCGCGTTCCACCAGCTCCAGGAAGCCCTGCAGGACGGCGTCCTCGAAGGAGGTGCCGGCCGCGCAGCCGTTGGAGTCGCCGGCCGCGTAGAACCGGCCGCGGTGCCGGTAGCCGTAGTACATCGCCTGGGTGGGCAGCCAGCGGGTGCGGCCCTCGGTCAGCGACCAGGCCGGGGACCACTCGATCGGGTCGTCGGCGCGGAACGGCTCCGGGACGACGTTGAACATCGACTGCTTGACGTTCCAGCGGTCCCGCTCGGCGTACTGCTTCGCCGAGTACAGCAGGGTCCGCTCGGGGTGGATCGCGGCGTCGCCGAGCTCGCCGAAGGTGGCGGTGCGGCGGGCCTCGTCGCCCTGGAAGACGCCGGAGAAGCGCTCCATCGCCTCGCCGAGCGCGGAGGCCCTGGCCTGCACGTCGGTGCGGCCCTTACCGCAGCTGACCGAGCGCAGGCCGGTGCGCAGCTGCTTGAGGTCGCCGCTCTGCCGGGACAGGTTCTGCCCGGAGACGTACACCCGCAGGCCGGTGGGGGTGCGGGCGGCGGGCACCAGGGTGGTGACCACGCCGGTGATCGGGCTGAGCTGGGGCCGGTACTTCTCCAGCATGTCCTCGGGCGAGGCGGAGCGGTGCCCGCCGTCCGCGGTGAACGCCTTGGGACGGGACTCGAAGCGCACCGGCTCCAGCTGACGGCGGGTCACCAGCGAGTCGTCACCGCAGGCGGTGCACTGCGGGCGGCGCACCAGGGTGTGCTTCTCGCTCTCCAGCAGCACGGTGTCCAGGGTGGTGACGGCGGGCTGCGCGGGGCGGGCGCCGGCCAGCCACTTGGCGGTCTCCAGCGCGGCGAGCTGGGTGCCGAGGGCCAGGGTGGCGGGCAGGTGGGCGCCGGCGGTGGAGATCGGCTCGTCCTGGCCGAGCCGGTGCTGCAGGTAGCTGAGCGACTGGCGGTTGGCGGAGAGCCGGTGGGCCAGGCACTCCCAGCAGCCGGAGCCGTCCGCGCCGTCCGCGCCCGGGACGTCGGGGGTGAAGACCGGGCCGACCCAGACGATCGAGCCGACCGGGCGGGCCAGCAGCCACGGCCGGCCCTCGGCCAGCGCCTGCCGGTTGCGCTCGGCCAGGCCCGGGTGCAGGTAGTCCTCGGTGAGGGCGACGGTGAACGCGGCGTCCTGGTCGACCGTCACCCCGGCGGCGGCGAGCGCGGCGAGGAACGGGGCGGGGTCCAGCTCGCCGTACACCTCGACCCGGACCCGCGCGGTGCGCAGCGCGGCCATCGCGGTGTCGCCGTCCTGGCCGGCCATCTCGAAGAAGGCGGCGCCGGGCCGGTCGGTGGCCGGGTCGGCGGCGGTCACCCAGCCGCCGGCCCGCAGCTTGTCGACGCCCGCGCCGACCTTGTCGGCCGGGACGGTGCCGTCGAGGGCGGCGCCGATCTGCTCGGCGGTGCGGGTGCCGTCCAGCAGCGGGGCGAGGGCCTGGGCGAGCGTGCCGTCGACCACCGAGACGCCGCGCTCGGAGACCAGGTAGACGGCCTCGCCGTCGACCACGTACGGGGTGAAGTGGCGTTTGAAGCCGATGAGTTCGGACATGGCGGGGACTCCTCGAAGCGGGTCAGCGCAGGGTGGCGAGCGGGGCGGCGGAGGTGTCGTGCAGGCGCAGCAGCAGCAGGCCGACGGCGACGGTGCCGTCCAGCGCGCCGAGGTTGACGGCGTCGTGCGCGGCCCGGTCGGGGAACCAGGTGCCGTGCAGGCGGTGACGGGTGATCAGCTCGCGGACCATCAGGGCGGCGGCCTCCCGGCCGTCGTAGAACGGGCCGGGCAGCAGCGCCTCGGTCTCTTCGGGGAGGGTGTGCACCAGGCCCGCCTCGGCGGCGCTGAGCGCCTCGGTGGCGGCGGAGAGCAGGGCGCGGCCGGTGAGCGCGGCCAGTTCGGGGCCGGTGACCGGCGGGGCGAGCGCGCCGAGGTCGGCCTGGTCGACGGCGTCCGCGCCGAGCGAGACGGCGGTGTCCAGCAGGGCGAGCCGGCCGGCCCTGGTGTGGGTGGCGAAGCGGTGGGCGCGCAGCCGGGCGCGCACCTGCTCGGGGTCGGCGAGCAGCCCGGGCGCCTCGCCGAGGGTGCGGGCGAGCGCGGCGGCGACCGAGTCCGGGCCGCCGGGGACCAGCTCCAGGAAGTCGAACATCGGCATTTCCTCGCCGAGCCGGTCGAGCGCGGTGTCCGCCAGGGTGCGGATCGCCTGGTCGGTGTCGGCGTGTCCGGCGCCCGCGGCGCGGCGCAGCCGCAGCAGGTTGAGCAGCAGCCCGGCGGTGCCCAGCGGCACGTCGGCGTGCGGGACCTTCATCGGGCGGCCGGGCCGGGAGGCGGCGGACTCGGCGACCGACAGCGCGCCGGGCACCAGGGCCTGCGCGGCGGTCAGGAAGTCCGGCTCGCCGAGCAGCAGTCCGCCGCGGGCCAGGCCGTGGATGACCGCGCCGGGGCCGGCGAGGCCGCCGGGGACGGGCGCGCCGGAGGCGAGGCGGGAGTCGGCGGCGAAGGCGAAGGCCCGCGGCTCCCGGGGGTCGATCAGTGCGGCGGCCTCGCTCAGCAGCCGGTGCGCGGCCCGGTGGAAGCGCGGTTCGCCGGTGGCGGACCACAGTTCGGCGAGCAGCAGGGCGATGCCGAGGGTGCCGGAGACCAGGTCCGGGCCGAGCGCCTCGACCTGCCGCAGCCCGGTGCCCGGGTACCAGCTCTGGCCGAGCCAGCCGGTCGGCCGGCGGTCGGCGAGGATCCGGTCGCCGAGCGCGGTGGCCTCGGCCAGCAGTTCGCCGGAGGCGGGGAGTTCGGCGGCCACCAGCGGGCGGGCGGGCTTCGCCGGGGGCTGCTCGGTGCCGGCCCGGGCGGCGTCGACGCAGCCGGTGAGCACCGCGACCTGCGCCTCCAGGTCGAAGCCGTCGAGTTCGGCGACCCGCTGCTGCAGCCGCTTCCAGCCGGTGGACTGGAAGTGCCCGGGGATCTCCCGGCCGTCCGCGGTGAAGACCGAGGAGGAGGTGGTCAGCGAGCGGAAGAACGGGATGTCGAAGACCCGGAAGGAGTCCAGTTCGGCGAGCACCACCTCCAGCAGGTCGCCGCGGGCGGCGTCCCCGGCCCGGGCGGTCACCGCGCCGCGCAGCGCGCCCGCGATCACCGTCTCCCGGGTCGCGCCGTCGTCCAGCGCGAGCGGGCTGGTGGAGGCCCGCAGGATCTTGTACCCGTCCCAGGTGTGCCGCCAGATGTACCGCACCCAGACTCCCCGGAAGCCGCTCAACGGCCCCTCCGGGTCCGCGAGTTCACCGCGCAGCCGGTGCAGCGCGGCATGCATCTCGCGGTAGCCCTCGACCACCTCCTCGCCGTACTGCCACGGGTCGGCGACCTGCCCGTCGTGCACCGGGCGGTACGGGGGCAGCGGCAGCGCGGGCACGCCCGGCGCGGTCTCCAGGCTGCCGACCCGGGACAGGCAGCCGATGTCGAGGGCGTCGGTGCGCCCGGCCGGGGTCCACGCCTGGAAGGCCATCGCGGTGCGCACCACGGTGGTCTCCAGCTCGTCCAGCAGGCCGTGCTGAGCGGCCGTCAGCACCGGCGGGGCCTGCACCCGCGGGTACAGCAGGCACTCCAGGTCGATCAGCACCGGGTACTCGCCGTCGGCGAGCAGGTTGTCCGCCCACAGGTCGCGGCCCTCCAGCAGCTGGACCAGCCGGATCGTCATGCCGAGGCGGCGGTAGAACCGGGCGAAGCCCTCGCGGTCGGCGCAGGGGCGGGACGGGACCAGCTCCTCCCAGCCGTAGTCGCCGGAGCAGTCGGCGCTCAGCGAGGCGCCGTGGCCGTCGTCGCCGCGGTCGCTGCGCACCAGCACGGTGCGCAGCGGCAGGTCGAGGCTGAGCTCGCGGTTCAGCCGGGCGGAGAGGTCGAGGAAGGCGGTGGCGTGCCGCATGTCCTTGGGCTTGTAGACCACGCCGGCGCCGCCCTCGAAGCGCAGCAGCGCCACCGAGCGGCCCTGGGCGTGCCGGTCGCCGGCGTCGCCGTGCACCGAGGCGAGCGCGCCCGGGTCGACGCCCTGCCACATCCGCTCGACCAGCAGCGCCCGGTCCGCGGCGAGCCGGGCGAACATCTCGGTGTACATCTCCTGCCACTGCCGGCAGACCGTGCCGACCAGGTGGGCCAGGGCGGGCAGCCGCTCCAGCCGGGCCAGCCAGCCCGCGGCGGAGGCGTCGACGCCGCCCTCGGCGTCCCAGGCGGTGGCCCGGGGCCGGCCGGTGGCCAGCTGGAACTCGTGGCAGAACGTCAGGTTGCAGGCCTCGGTGAGCCGGCCGGCCAGGGTGCGGGCCAGGTCGGCGCGGGCCTGCTCGGCGACCGGGACGCCGAGCACCCCGCCGGGGCCGTACGGCAGCAGCGCGTCCGCGGCGGCGGCGAACCCGGCGCTCAGCGCGCCCGGCCCGGTGGCCGGCTCGGCGGGCTGCGCGCGCAGGAAGGCGGCCAGCGCGTGCGCCCAGCCGGGCAGCCGGTCGGCGTCGGCGAGCCGGACCCGGCGCAGGCCCTCGCCGAGCGGGCGGCCGGTCTCGGCGAGGTGGTCGAGCAGCACCCCGGCGGAGCGCTGGTCGCCGGCCGCCCGGCTCAGCCAGGTCTCCACGGCGGCGGCCCGGCTGCGCCGGTCCTGGTCGGGGTCGGGGGCGAACAGCGCCTGCCCGTCCGGGCGGGCCGCGGCGCGTTCGTCGAAGCTCGCGGCGGTGGCGATCACGGCCCGCAGGCGCTCGTCGGCGCCGGGCAGTTCGGGCAGCAGGGCGGTGTGCGGGGCGTGGCCCGGACTTCCGGCGGTGCGGAGCCAGGTCTGCATCTCGAGCGACATCTCACATCTCCTGGAATCGGGCGAGGCGGGTGAACAGCGGGTCGGTGCCGAGGAGTTCGCGGTAGGTGCCCGAGGCGGACACCCGTCCCCCGTCCAGCACGTAGATCCGGTCGGCGGTGCGGATGGTGCTCAGTCGGTGGGCGATCACCAGCCGGGTGCGGTCGAGGGCGGCCACGGCCTCGGCGACCCGGTGCTGGGTGGCGTTGTCGAGCGCGGAGGTGGCCTCGTCGAGCAGCAGCACCGCCGGGTCGCGGACCAGCGCCCGGGCCAGCAGCAGCCGCTGCACCTGGCCGCCGGAGAAGCCCTGCGCGTCCTCCCCGACCCGGGTGCCCAGGCCCATCGGCAGGGCGCGCAACTCGTCGGCGATGCCGGCGAGTTCGGCGGCGTGCCAGATCCGCTGCTCGGTGACGTCGGGGTCGGCGCCGGCCAGGTTCTCCAGCAGCGAGCCGCGCAGCATCCGGCCGTGCTGGAGCACCGAGCCGAGTTGACGGCGCACCAGGTCCGGGTCGAGTCCGGCCAGGTCGCGGTCGTCGTAGCGGATCGCGCCGGACTCCGGCCGCTCGAAGCCGAGCAGCAGCCGGATCAGGGTGGACTTCCCCGCGCCGGACGGCCCGACCACGGCGACGAACTCGCCGGGCTCGGCCCGCAGCGACACCCCGTCCAGGGCCGGCAGCGCGCTGCCCGGGTAGCGGAACACCACCTCGTCCAGGGCGAGCCGGCCGCGCAGCCGGCCGGGGTCCTGCTGTCCGGTGCGCTCGGCGGCGGCCGGTTCGGCCAGCACCGGGCGCAGCCGTTCCAGCACCGGGGCGATGCCGTACGCGCCGGCCGCGGCGTGGGTGACCTGGCCGAGTGCCAGGGCGACCTGGCCGGCCGCCACCCCGGCGGCCATCAGGTGGCCGGCCTGGGTGCCGGAGCCGAAGGTCGCCCCGGCCAGCAGCACGGCCAGCAGCAGCGGCTGCAGCGCGGCGCTCAGCGCCCCGGCGGCCGCGTCCACCCGCATCGCGGCGGCGTCCGCCCGCTTCTGCGCGGCGAACGGGCCGGCCCAGCGAGCGAAGGCCTGGATCTCGCGGCCCGCGGTCTGGATCTTGTCGATGCCCAGCAGCAGCCCGTACAGCACTCCTTGGAGCTGTCCGTGGGCGGCGAACACCGCCGACTCGTGCTCCTGGCGGCGACGGCCGAGCAGCAGCAGCCCGGCCGTCACCGCCAGCACGGCGAGCAGCAGCAGCCCGCCGAGCCGCCAGTCCACCAGCAGCAGCACGGTCAGGCCCGTGCAGGCGAACACCGCGCCGAGCACGGCACCCACCAGCACCTCCGAGAGCGCCTGCCGGGCCAGTGCCACCGCGTTCGCCCGGTGCACCAGGTCACCCGTGGTGTAGTCGCGGAAGAACCGCACGTCCTGGGCCAGCAGCCGGTCCCAGACGGCGGGTTCGAGCGCGTGCTGCACCCGGCTGGTGAGCCGGACGGCCGCGGTGTTGCGGACCAGCGTGAGCAGCCAGGACGCGGCCACCGCGGAGCCCAGCAGCACGGCCAGCCAGCGCACCGGGTGCTTCTCGGCCAGCAGCAGGCCGGGCAGCAGCACTCCGGTGGACAGCGGGACGAGCAGGCCGAGCAGTGCCGACACGAGTCCGGCCGCGCTGAGCACCGCCAGGTCCCGGCGGGCACCGGGCGCGGCGAGGGCGAAGCGCAGCAGGACTCCCGGGGTCGGGCGCCCCGGTGGCAGCGGCGGGTACAGCAGCAGCGCCTGGCGGCTCAACACCTCGGGGGCGGCGGCCCCTTCGGCACCCGGGTCGAGCCGGCGGTGCCGCCCGGCCCGGGGGATCAGGGCGATCGGCCGACCGTCCGAGGCGGCGAAGGCCACCATCGGCCCGGCCGTCCCGCTCGGGTCGCCGCCGCCGTCCCTGCCCGCCGGCAGGGTGACGGGCCGCCAGCGCATCCCGGCCCGGCGCAGCAGCGCCGTCACCGGGTCGGCGGCCTCCCGCACCGCGGCCGGCAGCTCCTGGGGCAGTCGGACGCCGAGCGCCCGCAGCACCTCCCGCGCCCGGTCCGCGCGGTGGCGCGGCGCATCCGGCGGGCCGCCGGGGCGCGAGGAGGGGTGCTGCCGGGCGTGCGCGGTGCCGATCGTGGCCAGCGCATCCGCGAGCGCGGTGCGGTTGGCCGCCACGGTGGCGTCGACCCGGTTCGCCGGGCCGCACTCGATGTCCCCCGCGGTGCTCTGGGACCCGCCCGGACGGGCGGCGGTCGTGGTGACGCTCATGCCTCCTCCTCCGGAGCGGTCGTGGTGGGCTGCGCGGCGTTCCCGGTCCCCGGGTCCGTCTCGTGCAGCAGGTCGCGGTAGGGGCCGTCCTGGGCGGCGAGTTCCGCCGGCGTGCCCTGCTGGACGATCCGGCCGTCGGTGAGGACCACCACCCGGTCCGCGGCCTGGATGGTGCTGAGCCGGTGGGCCAGGATCAGGCAGGTGACGCCGCGGCGGCGGAGGTTGGCGGTGACGGCGGCCTCGGTGTGGGCGTCGAGCGCGCTGGTGGCCTCGTCCAGGACGAGCAGCGCGGGGTCGAGGGCGAGGGCGCGGGCCAGCTCGAGGCGTTGGCGCTCGCCGCCGGAGAGGTTGCGGGCGTCCTCGTCGACCGCCGCGTCCAGCCCGCCGCGGCGGCGGACCAGCTCGGCGGCCTCCGCGTCGGCCAGCGCCCGGTGCAGCGCGTCCTCGTCCGCGGCCGGGTTCCAGAGCGTCAGGTTCTCCCGGAAGGTGCCCTCGAAGAGCCGCAACTGCTGCTCCACGTAAGCGATCTGACTGGTCACCACGGACCGGTGCCAGTCGTCCCGGGCCCGGTCGTCGAGCAGCACCTCGCCGCTCCACGGCCGCAGCACCCCGGCCGCCAGCCGGGCCAGCGTCGACTTGCCGCTGCCGCTGGAGCCGACCACGGCGACCCACTCGCCGGGGGCGATCCGCAGCGAGATCCCGGCCAGCGCCGGCGGACGGTTCGGGTCGTAGCCGAACTCCAGCCCGCGCAGCTCCAGTTCGCCGCGCAGCCGGTCGGCGCCGGCGGGCGCGTCCAGCACGGGCGTCAGGTACGGGTCGACCTTGCTGGTCTCGACGTCCTCCAGCAGCGCGTTCTGCGCCCGGGCGACGGTGAACTCGGCGCCGGTGCCTACCAGTTGGGAGACCGGCAGGAGGAAGCCGTTGAGCAGCAGCAGGAAGGCCAGCAGAGTGCCGAGGGACAGCGAGCCGGCCAGCAGCAGCACCGTGCCGGCGATCACCGCGGCCGCGGCGGCGGCCGAGTTGAGCGCGCCGGGCAGCGACAGCGGCACCAGCACCGCCTGGGCGACCCGCTGGCCGGTGTGCGCGGCCCGGGCCTGCCAGCCGGACCAGGACCGGAACAGCGCGTCCTCGGCGCCCTCCGCCTTGACCGTCTCGATCGCCGACACCCCGGCGAAGGCGACGCCGTCGCGCTTGTGCTGCTCGGCGTGCAGCCGGTGCAGCAGCCCGCCGCGCCGCCGGTCGGCGACCCGCAGCGCCCACGCGTCCAGCGCGGCGACCGCCACCGGGATCGCGGCCAGTTTCGGCGCCAGCCACACCAGCGCGGCCAGGTGCACCCCGGCCGCGGCCAGCGAGGAGGCCGCGCCGGCCACCCGGTAGGAGAGCAGGTGGGCGAGGCCGTCGTTCAGCTGCACCCGGGTGACCAGTCCGCCGAGCTGCCGGCGGTGGAAGAACGCGCCGGGCAGCCGCAGCATCCGCCACAGGAAGGCCGAGGACGACCGGGCCGCCATCGCCTCCAGCACCCGGTTCACCATCGCCTGGCGCAGCCAACTGCCGCCCAGCACGAGCCCGGTGACGGCCGCTCCGGCCAGCGTCAGCGGCACCGCCCAGTTCCCGGCGCCGCCGTTCACCACCGCCGCCAGGTAGGCCCGCAGCAGGAACGCCGCCGCCACGCCCGGCACCGTCAGCAGCATGCCGACCAGCACCGCCGCGAGCAGCGGCCCGGCGTACGGGCGCATCCGGGCGGTCAGCGCGTTCAGCAGCGGGAAGCGGCGGCCGCCGCGCTCGAAGTCCGGGCCGGGCTCGAAGCCGACCGCGATGCCCGCGAAGGACTCCCAGAACTCCGCCGGGGTGGCCGAATAGCCGCCCAGCGACGGGTCGTTGACGTACACCCGGCCACGCTTGACGCCTTCGAACACGGCGAAGTGCGGTCCGGTCACCAGCACCATCGACGGCACCGGCACGTGTTCCAGGCCGGCCAGCCGTCCCTCGGTGCGCACCACCCGGCGCCCGCGCGCCTTCAGTCCGTACCGGCCCGCGGCCCGCGCCACCGCGGCGGCGCTGACGCCGTCCCGGCTCACCCCGCAGGCCCGCGACGCCTCGTGCAGCGTCACCCGCCGCCCGAACGCGCCCAGCACGATCGCCAGGCAGGCGGCGCCGCAGTCCTGCTCCTCCATCTGTGGGACGACGGGCGTCCGAAGGTACCTGCGCGGCTTGGCCGTCGCCTTCCGGGCGGCGGTCCGCGGGTCGGCGGCGGGCTGGTCGGCGGGCGGCGAGTCAGGGGTCGACGGGTCAGGGGTCGACGGGTCGGCAGCGGGCTGGTCGGCGGGCGGCGAGTCGGGGGTCGAAGGGTCGGCGGCGGGGGGCGAGGTGCGTTCGGGGGACTCGGCCTGGGGTTCCAGGGTGCGGAGCCGGCTCGGCCTCATCGCTTGGCCTCCGTGCCGAGGACCGCCTGGTACGGGTGCCGGCTGCCGAGGTCGACCCGGACCTGGAGCGCGATCGGGCCCTGCAGCGTGACGCCGGCGGGCAGCGTGGCGTACGCGACCCAGACCGGGGCGGCGCCGGTCGGCAGGCCGGGCAGCGGGACGGGCAGGGTGCCGTCCAGCGCGTCGGCGCGGACCGGCAGCGGTTCGACCGCGTCGACCACCGCCCGGACGACTCCCCCACCGGGGACCGGCACCAGGACCGGCAGGCCGGGGCGGAGCTTCGCCGCGTCCTGCGGGCTCACGGCGAGCAGCCGCACGGTGGCCGGGGCGTCGGCCGGGTCGAGGGCCAGCAGCGGCGCTCCGGGAGCGAGTGGGGTGCCGGGCGCGGCCAGCAGGGCGCTCACCGTGCCGGCCCGGGGCGAAGTCACCTCGACCGGGCCGTCGGCGGCGGCGAGCACCGCGACCACCTGTCCGGCGGCCACCGGCTCCCCCGGACCGACCTTGAACTCGGCCAGGCTGCCCGCCCGTTCGGCGGCCACCCGGACCGGCGCGGTCCCGTGCGCGGCGACCGCCTGCACCGTCAGGGCGTGCGGGAGCCTCCCCCACACCGCCCACCCGGCGCCCGCGCCGACCGCGAGCAGCAACGCCGCACCGGCGATCCACAGCCGGGCCCCGACCAGCCGGACCGGCTGGTCCAGCCCGGGCTCCAACACGGCAGCAGCCCGAGCCGCTGCCACCGCAGCCTGCGAGCGCTCGCCAACGGGCTCCCCGCCCGCGACCTGCGCAGCACCCTGAGGTTCCGTCACCGTGCTCATGCCGCCACCCCCACGAGGGCGCGGGCCGAACGCACCGGCAGCTCGAACCCGGCCACAGCAACAGCCGCGACGGGCTCCCCGCCCGCGATCCCCCGGCTGCTCTCCGCCGCCCACGCAGCGTCCTGACGTGCCATCACCTTCTTCATGCCGCCACCTCCACGAGGGCATCGGCGCGCAGCGGGCAGTGCACCGGCAGCTCGCGGACGCCGCCGAAGGCGAACTGTTCGTGGCGGCGGGCGGTGGCCTCGGTCAGCGGGGTGCTCAGCACCCTCTCGGTGCCCGCGTCGGCGAGGCCGCGCAGCACGGCGGCGCCGGCCAGCAGGGAGAGCGGGGCGCCGAGGCAGTGGTGCGGGCCGTGACCGAAGGCGAGGTGGTGGCGTTCGGCGCGGGCGGCGTCGAAGCGGTCGGGGTCGGGGAAGCGCCGCGGGTCGCGGTTGGCGGCGGCGTAGAGCAGCATGGCGACGCTGCCGGCGGGCAGCACGGCGGACCCGAGGTCGACGTCGCGGGTCAGCGCGCGGGCGCTGGCCCGGACGGGGCTGCCGAGGCGCTGGGCCTCGTCGAAGACCGCCTCGGCGAGCGCGGGTTCGGCGCGCAGCCGCGCGGCGAGGCCGGGGGTGCGGATCAACTCCCAGGCGGCGAGGGCGAGTCCGGAGGTCAGGGTCTCCAACCCGTTGGCGAAGAGCATCACCACGAAGGCGAGCAGTTCCTCGGTGTCGAGCCGGCCGTCGGCCCGCGCGACGGTCAGCCTGCTGATCAGGTCGTCGCCGGGGCGGGCGGCCCGCTCGGCGCACAGCTCCTCGACGTAGGCGCGGAACTCGGCGAACTCGGCGTCCAGTTCGGCGGCCTGCTCGCCCTCCCCGAAGGGGTCGAGCAGCGCGCGGGCGACCAGCGAGGCCCAGCCGGTGATCCGGTCGTGCTCGGTGTCCGGGATGTCGAGGATGGCGCAGGAGACCGCGACCGGCAGCGGCACCGCGAGGTCGGCGACCAGTTCGAAGGAGCCGGAGTCCAGCAGCGGGGCGAGCAGCCGGGCGGCGGTGGTCTCGATGCGTTCGCGCATCTGCTCCAGGCGGCGGTGGCTGAACGCGGCGGTGGCCAGCCGCTTGAGCCGGCCGTGGTCGTCGCCGTCGCGCATCGGCAGCATCCGGTTGACCACCTTCAGCAGGGCGGTGTTGCCCGCCCGGGGCAGTCCGACACTGGTCGGGTCGACGGCGGTGCCGGGGTTCATCAGGACGGTGAGGATCTCCTGGTAGCCGGAGACCACGTACAACGGGCCGAGGTCCAGGACGGGTGCCTCGGCCAGCAGCCTGCGGTAGAGCGCGGGTGGGTCCTGCTGAGCGGCGGGCTGCTGGATGAACCGCGTCAGCTCGTGCCGGAGGCTGTCCATGCCCGGCTCTCCTTACGGGGGTTGGTGGGCCGGTCGGGGCCGACCGGGAGGGGTGCGGGGGTGGGCCGCCGGAGCGGACCACCCCCGCACAGGACCCGAATTACTCGGCGGCGCTGTTCGAGATCGAGCTGAAGCTCGACACCGGGCAGGCGGCGGAGAGCAGCGAGGAGACGGAGACGCCGCCGTTGACGGTGTCCAGCTCCTCGACCTCGATGTCGAACTGCTCGTCCTTGTTGATCTCGTTCTCGGCCATGGGGATCTCCCTCCGGTCAGGGCACCGACCCGCTTCTCGGGTCGGTCACCGCATCTGGTCCCCGGTATTCGCATTCCCGGCTTTCCGGTTTCCCGGCTTTCTCCGGTTCCGCTCTCCGGCGATGTCTCAACTATGACCGGTCCGGGGAATGCCGGGCAGTACGAGATGTCAGATGTTCGAGCAGGTAAATGTCACCACCCGCCATGACATTTTGCACATACTCTGACCTGCACCGATACGCTACTTGCCGATTCACGCCGGGAGCCGTCACGCTGCATTCATGACACCTCTTTCCGAGAATTCCCCGGCCGTGGAGGTAGTGGATCTGCGGCGCAGTTACGGCGACTACGAGGCGGTGCGCGGCATCTCCTTCTCGATCGCCCGCGGCGAACTCTTCGCCCTGCTCGGGACCAACGGCGCGGGCAAGACCACCACGCTGGAGGTCCTGGAGGGCTACCACCCGGCGAGCTCCGGCACGGTGCGGGTGTTCGGCCTGGACCCGTACACCGCGGGCGCCCGGGTGCGCCGGCGGACCGGGACGATGCTCCAGGAGGGCGGCTTCTTCAAGGAGCTGACGGTCCGTGAGACGGTCGACTGCTGGCGCTCCTTCACCACCGGCGCCCGGCCCACCGCGGAGGTGCTGGCCCGGGTCGCACTGGAGCCGAAGGCGGGCACCCGGGTCGGGCAGCTCTCCGGCGGCGAGCGCCGCCGGCTCGACCTGGCGCTGGCGGTGCTGAACGACCCGGAACTGCTCTTCCTGGACGAGCCGACCACCGGCATGGACCCGGAGGCGCGGCGCACCACCTGGCGGCTGGTCAAGGAACTGCGGGCGGCCGGCACCACGGTGGTGCTGACCACCCACTACCTGGAGGAGGCCCAGCAGTTGGCCGACCGGGTGGCCATCATGGACCGCGGCGTGATCGCCGCCGCCGGCACCGTGGCCGAGGTGCTGTCCGGCCGGGGCGACCTGATCGCGCTGCCCGTGCCGCCCGGCTGCCCGCCCGCCGCGCTGCCGCAACTGCTCGGCGCCACACCGGTGTTCGCCGACGGCCGGGCCGAGTACCGGGTGCCGCGCTCGGCGCCCGCGCTGGCCGCCCTGCACGCCTGGGCCGCCGACCGGGGCGTCGAACTGGACGGCCTGGAGGTCCGGTCCGGCTCGCTGGAGGACGTCTTCCTGGAGCTGGCCGGCCACCCCACCACCACCGAAGGGGCTGTGCGATGACCTGGACCACGTACGCCAGGGGCCAGTTCGGCCTGTCCTGGAAGGTGTTCTGGCGCAACCGGCGCTCCACCTTCATCGGCTTCCTGCTGCCGGTGCTGCTCAACCTGGTGATCGCCGCGCCGCTGCGGGACAAGCGGATCGGCGGGGTGAACGCCGCCGGGTACGTGGCGGTCGGGCTGCTCGGACTGGCGCTGGTGACCTCGTTCGTCAACCTGCTGAACAGCGTGGTGGCGCGCCGCGAGGAGCTGGTGCTGAAGCGGCTGCGCGGAACCGAGGTGCCGCCGAGCGCGATCTTCGCCGGGCAGCTCGGCGCGGGCGCGGTGGTGGTGCTGATCCAGGCGCTGGTGCTGGGCGGGGTCGCGGTCGGCTGGTTCGGCGCGCCGCTGCCCGCCGACCCGGCGCTGCTGCTGCTCACCCTGCTCGGCGGCTACCTGCTGTTCTCGGTGCTGGCGGTGGCGCTGTCGGGGGTGACGCCGTCGACCGAGTCGGCGCCGCTGGTGGCCACGCCGGTCCTGGTGCTGTGCATGTTCGGCGCGGGCGTCTTCACCCCGCTCACCGCCCTGCCGGACTGGCTGCGCGGCCCGGCCCACGCGCTACCGCTCTCGCCGGTGATCGAGAGCCTGCGCACCGCCTGGTTCGGCCGCGAGTTCGGCGGCGAGAGCTGGAGCGGCGGCCCGCTGCCGGTGCTCGACCTGCCGCACGGCTGGGCCTCCGCCGGGCCGTCGCTGCTGCTGCTCGCCGCCTGGCTGGCCGCCGCCGCGATGCTCTCCCGCCGCCTGCTGCGCTGGGAGCCGCGCCGCGGCTGACACCTGCTCAGCCGCTGCCCGGCCGCGTTCTGCCGCCCCCCTTTCGCCACCCTTCGACCGGCCCGCCCGGCCCGTAGTGCCCGTCCCCGACGGGACCTCCGGCCGTGGCGGGCCGTCGGCGTCCGGAGGGAGGCTGGTCGGTGCGGGCCCTCTCCTGCCGTCGGCGGGCACCCGTACGGAAGACGTCGGGAGGCCCCGGGATGCCCCAAGACCGCTCGCAGCTAAGTCTGTTGACACTCGACACCACCCCGGACGCGATCGCCGGCGCCCGCCGGCACACCGCGCAGGTACTGCAGTGCTGGCGGGCCGACGCGGAACTCTCCGACGCAGCACGGCTGGTGGTCTCCGAGCTGGCGACCAACGCGATCCGCCACCGCACCGACCGCGACGACCGCGACGACCGCGACGGCTTCACCCTGACGCTCGCCCTGTGCGGCCCCGCCCTGCTGGTCCAGGTCGGCGACCACGACCCGCGTCCGCCCCGCCCGCGCCGCGCCGCCCCCGACGCCACCGGCGGCCGCGGCCTGCACATCGTCGGTGAACTCTCCACCCGCTGGGGCTACTACCCCGTCTCCCCCGGCGGCAAGGTCGTCTGGGCCGAACTCCTCGCCGACGCCGACACCCCGCCCACCCACGGCGCACCCCCACGGGTCGACCCCGACCAGCCTTACCTCCCCGCCTCCCCACTCCCGACCGACCACTGCTGCTGACCCCGCCCGCCGTACCGATTCGTGACACTGTTCGAGGCCCACGACTGAAACCCCGCAGACCCGTTGGTGCGTGTACCTTCCGGAAGATCCGATGGAGGGGGGTCCGTCGTGCGGCGGATATCGATGACGGGTGCGGTGTTGAGCGGGGTCCTGCTGCTGGCCGCGTGCACGGGTGGCGGCGGGGGCGGTGCTGCGAGCGCGGGTGGGGGTGGTGGCGGTGCCGGTGCCGTCGCAGGGCAGAGCGCTTCGCCGAGGACGTCCGCGGCCGTGCTGTCGATCGAGCCCGGGGACGGCGCGAAGGACGTGGCACCGGGCGCGGTCAAGGTCTCGGTGGCGACCGGCAGGCTGACCGCGGTCACCGTCACCGACCAGGACGGCAAGGCGGTCGAGGGCGCGATCGCCGCGGACGGCCTCAGCTGGGTCCCGGCCGCGGGCGGCGTCTCGGTCGGCGCGACCTACCGCGTGAACGCCACCGCCACCGACGCGGACGGCGTGACCGCGACCGCCACCAGCACCTTCACCACCCTCACCCCCAAGAAGACCGTCAAGGTCGAGGACAACGTGGTGACCGGGAAGCAGTTCGGCGTCGGCATGATCATCTCGGTCGACTTCGGCACGAAGGTCAAGAACAAGAAGGAAGCCGAGCAGGCCGTCGTCGTCGAGGCCTCGGACGGCACCCAGGTCAAGGGCCACTGGTTCGACGACGACACCCGGCTCGACCTGCGCCCCGCCGCGTACTGGAAGCCGGGCACCGAGGTGAAGGTCCACCTGCGCACCAGGAGCGTGGAACTCGCCCCGGGCGTGTACGGCGCGACCCAGCGCGACGAGAACTTCACCGTCGCCCGCTCCAGGATCAGCGAGGTCGACGCCCGCACCCACCAGATGGTGGTCAAGGAGGACGGCAAGCCCGACCAGACCATCCCGATCGTCGCCGGCACCGACGACAACCCCTCCTGGAACGGCACCATGACCATCTCGGCCAAGAGCCGCATGGAGAAGATGACCTCCCGGGGCCAGACCAACCTCGTCGGCGAGGGCTACGACGCGGTCGAGCCGCACGCGATGCGCCTCACCAGCACCGGCACCTACCTCCACGGCAACCCGCAGGCCCGCGGCGTCGCCGGCCACGCCAACATCAGCCACGGCTGCATCGGGATGGCCGACACCCCGGAGGGCGACGACGACTCCCCCGCCGGCAAGGTCTACGCCGCCTCCCTCGTCGGCGACGTCGTCATCATCCGGAACTCCGTCAAGAAGCAGCCCCTCGACCCCGGCAACGGCCTCAGCGGCTGGACCGTGCCCTGGTCCCAGTGGTGACCCCGCCCGCGACGGGGTGCCGACCGGACCTGGCGGCCACGGCTCAGCGGGCCCCGGTCACCAGCCCGGTCCGGTAGGCGAGCACCACCGCCTGGACCCGGTCGCGCAGGCCGAGCTTGGCCAGGATCCGTGAGACGTAGGTCTTGACCGTCTCGGGCGCGATGACCAGCGCGGCGGCGATCTCCGCGTTCGACAGGCCCTCGGCGATCAGCCGGAGCACCTCGTGCTCACGCGGCGTCAGCGCCCGGACCAGGTCCCTGGCCGGCTGGGCGGTGTCGGCCGGCCGCAGCCGTTCGGCGAAGTGCCCGATGAGTTCGCGGGTGACGGAGGGGGCGAGCAGGGCCTCGCCGCGGGCGACGGTGCGGATGCCCGCCACCAGCTCGGCCGGGCGGGCGTCCTTGAGGAGGAAGCCGCTGGCACCGGCCTTGAACGCGTCGTACACGTAGGCGTCCACGTTGAAGGTGGTGACCACCAGCACCTTCGGCGGTTCGACGGCGTCGGGCCCGGCCAGCCGCCTGGTGGCCTCGATGCCGTCGACCAGCGGCATCCGGATGTCCATCACGACCACGTCGGGGCGCAGCCGCCGAGCGGCCTCCACCGCCTCGTGCCCGTTCTCGGCCTCGCCGACGACCTCCAGGTCGGGCTGGGCGTCGAAGATGGTGACGTAGCCGGTGCGTACCAGGGCCTGGTCGTCGCAGACGAGCACCCGGATCGGCGGCGGCGCTTCGCTCATGGGGTCACTCCTGCAGGGGTTCGGACGGGATCGTCGCGCTGACCCGGAAACCTCCGTCGGGCCGTGCACCGGCGACCAGTTCACCACCGACCAGGCGCAGCCGTTCGCGCAGCCCGGTCAGTCCGCGTCCCCCGGAGGGGAGCGCGGCCGCGGCGGAGCCGGCGGGGCCTGCGGGTCCGGCAGGGCCTGCGGGGCCCTCGGTGATCACGTCGATGCCGATGTCCGCCGCGCCGTGCCGGACCACGACGGCGGTGCGCTGTCCGGCCGCGTGCTTCATCGCGTTGGTGAGCGCCTCCTGGACCACCCGGTAGGCGGCCAGCTCGACGTCCACGGACCGTCGGGCCTGCGTGCCCTGCTCGGTGATGTCGACGGACTGGCCCGACAGCCGGGCGCGTTCGACCAGGTCGACGATCCGGCCCAGGGTCGGCCCCCCGTCGGCGCCGACCGCCTCGCTGCGGGCCCGGTCGCCGGTCGCCTCCAGGACGCCGAGCAGCGAGCGCAGCTCGGTCAGCGCCCTGCGGCCGGTGTCACTGACCGCGTCGAGTGCCTCGGCGGCCCGCTCGGGCGCGGCGGGGAGGACGAACTGGGCGGCGTCCGCCTGGACCACCATGGCCGTCACGTGATGGGTCACCACATCGTGCAACTCCCGTGCGATCCTGGCCCGTTCGGTGGCCGTGGCGACCTCGGCCGCGAGCCGCCGCCGCTCGGTCTCCTCCACCCGCCGCCTGCGCATCGCACGTCCGATCTGCCAGAACAGGGCGAGGCCCAGGGAGAACGCCGCGAAGTCCGCGAAGCCCAATGGCGAGCCGAGGCCGTGCAGCGTGACGGCCAGCCCGCCGTAGGCCGCAATCGCCGCGG
The DNA here is from genome assembly GCF_040678815.1 of Kitasatospora sp. NPDC049285. NCBI lineage: Bacteria > Bacillati > Actinomycetota > Actinomycetes > Kitasatosporales > Streptomycetaceae > Kitasatospora > Kitasatospora sp. NPDC049285. Next base: position 22,513 of record NZ_JBFAQR010000022.1, read on the forward strand.
CCGCCAACGGGCGCCGGAACCGGACCTGGTGGGCCCCGACGGCGTACAGCGCCAGGTAGAGCCCCCAGCTCCCGAGCGTGGTCGGAAAGCCCAGCGCCTGGTGCGCGGCGAACGCCGCGCCCACCACCGCGAGGCAGGCGGCCGGCCGCCGCCGGCGAACGGCCAGCGGCAGGGTCTGGGCGAGGGTCAGGGCGATGCTCAGCGCGTCGGCCGGCCGCTTCGGCAGGTCACCGAGCTGCGCGCCGAGGTTCGCCAGTGCGGGCACGAAGGCCAGCAGGGTGACCGCCATCGCGAGGACGCCGTCCTGCGCGGCGGTGCCCAGCCCCGCCCACCGGTCGCGCGGCGCCCGGAGGAACGGGTTCCTCCGGGCCGCCTGCGGGACGAACTCCACGTCCGACTCCTCCGGTCCGGGCGTCATCGCCGGGCGCGGCGCCCGGACACCAGGCCGCCCCGTCGCCGGGCGAGGACCAGCATCGGGACGGCGAGCAGTACGCCGATCACGACGGGCACGATCGAGGTCTCCAGGCCGAAGACCCCGCCGTTCAGCAGTGCCGGGCCGTCGACCTTCGCGGTCAGCACGCCCTCGACGGGGTGGCCCGAGACCGGGATGCCGAGCAACTGCTCGGCGCCGTTCCAGGCGAAGTGCAGCCCCACGACGAACCAGATGCTACGCCGCCACAGGAAGGCCGCTCCGAGCAGCCCACCGGCCTCCAGGGCGATCGCCAGCGCGCTCCACGGCGAGGCTCCCGGGTTGGCCAGGTGCGACAGGCCGAAGAACAGTGCGGGCACCACCAGGCCCACCCGGCTGCCGAACCGCTGCTCCAGCGCTTGCAGGGCCAGCCCGCGGAACATCAGCTCCTCCGCCACCGCCGCCCCGCCCGCCACGATGACGGCGGAGGTCACCAGGGACAGCGCGTCGCCGTCCGCCCAGGAGAAGGAGTAGCCGCCGAACGCCGTGATCAACAGGGCCGAGACGAGCACGAAGCCGAGGCCGAGGCCGCTGCCGAGCAGGAACTCCCGCCGGGCGCCCCGACGGTCGATCTCCGGGGTCTCCCGCCCGGCGAGACGGTGCATCACCACGCGGTACACCAGCACCGAGGCGGCCGCACCCACCAGCGGCAGCGGACCCGGAGCACCCGCGGTCACGCCGGTGACGAGGGCGACGGCGACCATCCCGGTCACCATCCACCCCAGCGGGTGGCGAACGAACCGCCCGAGACGGCCCCTGCCCGGACGGTTCTCCCCCTCCGGCGGTCCGGTCGTTGCACTGCGGTGTTCGACGGACGTGGCGTCCATGACGGCCTCCCCGGGACAGTGGCCACCCCGTCGGCGACCCCGACCACAACGCTAGGAATCCCGCCCCCGCAGCGAATCACCCGAGCGCGGACGATCCGGGTAGCTCTCCCGGGGGATGCCGGTTCGCCCGGGCACGCAAGGGGCAGCGGCCGAGAACCACGAAGGCCCGGTTCGGCGGGATCTCATCCGCTGAACCGGGCCTTCGCTGTGTTCCGTTGCTGTGCCCCAGACAGGAATCGAACCTGCGACACCGGCTTTAGGAGAGCCGTGCTCTATCCCCTGAGCTACTGAGGCGGGAGTGCACCGGGAGGGCGCTGGCGCGGCTCCCGACTTCAGACAGGGTAGCGGATCGGTTCGTCGGGGCGGTCGTCTGATTCGGGATCAGCCGTCCAGGTCAGGTCACGGACGGCGGCGCGGCGGTCGGTGGGGCAGCGGGCCCGGCGGGCTCGAACGGACCTTGTGGAGGCCGGGAAGTCGGGTGTTCGAAGATCCCTTATCCTGACCCAATGGCTGTCGGCGAGGGCGGGGGGATCACGGTGCACGAGCGCCGTCTGCTGAGCACGGGCGCGGTGTGGGCGATACCCGCGGTGGTGACCCTGCTGGCAGGCCTGTGGAGGATCGGCAATCCCGAGCTGTGGCGTGACGAGGTCGCCAGCTGGGTGGCGGCCGAGCGCAGCCCCTCGCAGCTGTACGACATGCTGCAGAACGTGGACGCCAGCTCCGGCTTCTACTACTTCGTCCTGCACTACTGGATCGACCTGTTCGGCGACTCGCCGACCGCGCTGCGCTCGCTCTCCGCCCTGGCCATGGCGGGCGCCGCGGCGTTCACCGCGCTCGCCGCCCGCAAGCTGTTCCGCAGTGACACCGCCGGTCTCGCCGCCGGCCTGCTGTTCGCCGTCACCCCGATCGTCTCCCGGTACGCCCAGGAGATCCGCGCCTACGCCCTGGTCACCTGCGCGGCCGCCGCCGCGACCTGGCTGCTGCTGCGCGCCCTGGAGCGTCCGACCCTCGCCCGCTGGACGGCGTTCGGCGCGGTCACCGCGATCGCGGGCGCGGCGCACCTGGTCTCGCTGGCCGGCCTGGCCGGGCAGGCCGCCCTGGTCGCCCTGGCGATCTGGCGCCCCGACGCCCTCGGCCCCACCCGCGCCGAGGCAGCCCGGGAAGCCGAAGCACCCCAGGAAGCCCCCGCAGCCCAGGAAGCCCACCCAGCCCAGGAACAGGGACAGGGGCAGGAACAGGAGCAGCGCGACATCGCGGCCCCGGCCGAGCGCCCCGCCCGCCAGGTGCGGTGGAAGCTGGCGTGGCAGTTCCCGCTGACCGCCGCGCTGGCCGTCGCGGTGCTGATCCCGCTGATGCGGCTCGGGCAGTCGCAGACCGGCCGCCAGCTCGGCTGGCTGCCGCACCCGGACGCCGGGTCGCTGCGCCACGTCGCCGAGGACCTGTTCACCAGTCCGCGCCTGGTCCACCTGGTGGCGGTGCTGGTGCTGCTCGCCGTGCTGCTGCCCGGCCGCCGGCTGGCGGCGCTGGGCACGGTGCTGCTGGCGGCGCTGCCGGTGCTGGCGGTCTACCAGATGTCGCTGGGCGAGACCTCGTACTTCCTCAACCGGTACCTACTGTTCGTCGTCCCGGCCTGCGTCACGGCCGCGGGCGGCGGGGTGGGCGCCGTGCACCGGCTGCTGGTGCGGGCCTTCCGTGGGCTGGCGCCGGGCGCGGCCGCCCGGACCCGGCTGCTGATGTCGGCCGGGCTGGCCCTGGTACTGCTGGCCGGCCTGTCGGCGCGCTGCTGGTACCTGGTCAGCGACGGGCAGCACGTCCAGCGCACCGCGGCCTCGCACAACGTGACCGACTTCGAGGGCGCCGCCGACCTGATACTGGCCGGCCACCAGCCGGGCGACGCGATGGTCGCGGTCTCCGCCGACTACTGGTGGGCGATGGTCGGCCCCTCGCTCAACTACTACCTGCGCGACGCGAAGTCCGCCCCGGCGCAGGTCTTCGTCTACCGCACCGCGATCGAGCGCGACGACCTGTTCCCGCTCGAGACCCCCACCCCGCAGACCGCGTTCGGGAACCACCAGCGGCTGTGGCTCATCAATGTCGACAGCGGCCCGGACATCTACCAGGGCTTCACCCCGCAGCAGACCAGCGCCTTCAAGTCCACCTTCACGATCGCGCGGACCGAGCGCGTCACCGGACTGACCGTCTCCCTGCTGGTCCGCAGCCACTGACCTGAAAGGCACACCGTGACCACCACCCCGGAGACCCCGTTCGCCGGTCTGGGCAGGATCCTGGTGATCATCCCGACCTACAACGAGGCCGAGAACGTCGAGACGATCGTCTCGCGCGCCCGCGCCGCCGTCCCCGAGGCCCACGTCCTGGTCGCGGACGACAACAGCCCGGACGGCACCGGCAAGCTCGCCGACCAGCTGGCCGCCGACGACGACCACGTCAGGGTGCTGCACCGCAAGGGCAAGGAGGGCCTCGGCGCGGCCTACCTGGCCGGGTTCACGTGGGGCATCGAGCACGGCTACGACGTGCTGGTCGAGATGGACGCCGACGGCTCCCACCAGCCGGAGGAACTGCCCCGGCTGCTGACCGCGCTGCACGGGGCCGACCTGGTGCTGGGCTCCCGCTGGGTGCCCGGCGGCGCGGTGGTGAACTGGCCGAAGTCGCGGCTGCTGCTCTCCAAGGGCGGCTCCACCTACTCCCGGCTGATGCTCGGCGTGCCGATCCGCGACGTCACCGGCGGCTACCGGGCGTTCCGCAAGGAGACCCTGCTCGGCCTCGGCATGGACCAGGTCGCCTCGCAGGGCTACTGCTTCCAGGTCGACCTGGCGTGGCGCACCGTGAAGGCCGGCTTCAAGGTCGCCGAGGTGCCGATCACCTTCGTGGAGCGCGAGCACGGCGCCTCCAAGATGAGCCGCAACATCGTCGTCGAGGCGCTCTGGCGGGTCACCGCGTGGGGCGTCGCCGACCGGGTGGCGCGCCTCACCCGGAAGAAGTAGCGGCACCCCCGACCCTCCGGCGGCCGAGTCACCATGGAGGTAGCCGGCCACCGGAGGTTTCGCCGTGACAGAGTCACTGCATCGCGCAGAGGAGCCCGGACGGCAGCCCAAGCGGTGGTCCGGCGCCAGGGCACGGGCCGCCAAGGTCGCCGAGTCGGCCAAGGGCGCTCCCGAGCGGATCCCGCTGGTCGGCCGCGCCCTCAGCAACCTGATCCGGGTCAACCTGCTCGACAACGCCACCCGGCTCGCCGCCCAGGCCTTCCTCAGCGCCCTGCCCGCACTGTTCGTGGTCGCGATCTTCGCCCCCGCGACCATCAAGCACAGCATCACCGGCTCGCTGCGCGAGCAGCTCGGCCTGCACGGACCGGCCCAGCAGCAGGTCCAGCAGCTGATGAGCACTCAGCACGACACCGCGTCGCAGAGCTTCGGCGCGATCGGCGTGCTGGTCACGCTGGCCTCGGCGACCGCGCTGAGCCGGGCCCTGCAACGGGTCTGCGAACGCGCCTGGGAGATGCCCAAGACCGGTGCCCGACTCGCCCTCTGGCGCTGGGTGGTGTGGCTGCTCGGCTGGCTGGTCTTCCTGGTCATCCAGGTCCCGCTGCGCCACGGCTTCGGCGCGGGCCTGTGGCTCGGCATCCCGCTGGAGTTCCTGGCCTCCACCGGCGTCTGGTGGTGGACCCAGCACCTGCTGCTCGGGGCCCGCATCCGCTGGTACCCGCTGCTCCCCGGGGCCGCCCTGTGCGGCATCGCCGAGGTGGGCCTGGGCATCGCCTCCAAGGTGTACCTGCCGCACGCGATGACCACCTCGGTGAACCAGTTCGGCCCCTACGGCGTGGTCTTCACCTGCCTGTCCTGGCTGATCGTGCTGTTCACCGCCATCACCCTGGCCCTGGTCCTCGGCCGCGTCATCTCCGAGGAGCCCCCCGTCGCCCGCTACCTCGGCACCCGCACCGAACGCGGCGCCTGGTGACCCGTCAGGCACCCCACCCGTCGTCGGGCGAGGGCGCCTCGCCGCACGCGTGGAACGGCTCGCGGTGCTCCCACAGCCCCGCCTTGGCCAGCAGCCAGTCGTCCAGCACCGGCTCGTCGTACGCCTCCCGGTCGACCAGGACGAAGTCCACCCGGGAGGTGCCCCGGGCCACCCGCAGGGTGCGCTGGTCGGTCAGCGAGCCGTGGACCACCGTCTCCCACCGGCAGCCCGCCGCGGTCAAAGCGGCCGTCAGCGCCGACTCGGTGACCCGCCCGTCCACCGGACGCACGCCGCCGCCGGGCAGCGGCAGTTCCAGCTCCGAACGCCACACCTGCAGGCAGAGCGAACGCAGCCGCCGGCAGCGGCAGAACTCCGTCTCGGCGTCGCCCCAGCCGAAGTAGTGCGGCCAGCGGTGCTGCTTCGAGGCCCGGCCACCGTCCCAGGGCCGCCCCAGCAGCCGGACCAGCTCCGGCAGCGAGGCGTCCATCCGCAGCTCGCCGAAGGCCCCGGTGGCAGCCAGGTCGACCAGGCCCGGCAGGACGGACGGCGCGGTCACAGGCAGCCGCGCAGGGCGTCGACGAGGCGGGCGGCCCGGGCGTCGCCGTGGCCGATCATGCGGTTGGCGGTGTACGCGAACGCGACGCCGTGCGCGTCGTCGGCGAAGGCGAACTGGCCGCCCGCGCCGTCGTTGCCGAACGACCGGGCGCCGAGCATCGGGCGGAACCCGGAGTCCAGCAGCACGCCGGAGCCCCAGCGGGCGCCCGCGTCGAAGCGCAGGAAGCCGGCGCCGGACGTCTGCTCGCGCAGGGCGTCGCCGAGGGTCTCCGCGGACAGCAGCGGGGCCCCGCCGTCCAGACCGGTCGCCGCCGCCGCGTAGAGGCCCGCCAGGCCGGTCGCCGAGGCCACCGCGCCCGCCCCCGGGAGCTCCATCGCGTGCAGCGCCGGGTCGTTCCACCCGTGCGGCTCGTCCAGGCCCGGGAAGGCCAGCGCGCCGTTCATGGTGACGATCCGGGTCAGCAGGTGCTCGGGGCCCGGCATCGGCGGTCGGCCCGGTGCCTCCGCGAGCGGCGCCAGCCGCGGCAGTTCCTCCGCCGGCAGGCCGATCCACAGCGGCAGGCCGAGCGCCTCGGTGATCTCCGTCCGGAGGAACCGGCCGATCGTCAGCCCGGTGATCCGGCGGACCACCTCGCCGACCACGAACCCGAAGACGTGCCCGTGGTACTCGTGCGCCGTGCCAGGCTCCCAGAGCGGACGCTGTGCCTCGACCGCCCGCACCACCGGGGTCCAGGCGGCGATCTCCTCGAACGCAGGGGTCCGGTCCAGCACCGGGATGCCCGCCCGGTGCGACAGCACCATCCGGGTGGTGACCGCGGCCTTGCCCTCCGCCGCGAACTCCGGCCAGTACGTGGCGACCGGGGCGTCCAGGTCCAGCAGCCCGCGCTGCGCCAGCAGCAGCGCGGCCACGCTCACCGCGCCCTTGGCGCACGAGAACACCGGCACCACGGTGTCCACCGTCCAGGGGCGGCCCGTGGTCTCGTCCGCGACCCCGCCGTACAGCTCGACGACCTTGCGACCGCCGTGGAACACGGTCACCGCCGCCCCCAGCTCGGCGAACTCCTCGAAGTTCCGCGCGAACACCTCCGCGACGGCCCCGAACCCACCCTCGACCGACCCCTGCACGACCCCGCCCCTCTCACCGAACCGAACCGCCCCACGCTAGGCGAGCCTCCGGCGGAGCGGCGAACGGATTTCGGGGAGAGGGTGCCGCTGCCGCGGGGCATCTGCGGGGGTGACGACGAAGGCGCCTCCGGCGGGGGCGACGCCCGGCTTGGTGCCACCGGGGCGACGCCCGGCTTTCGGGACGCCCCTGCCGGGCCGGTGTCGCGGGGCGGGCGCAACCGCACTCCTCGCGCCGGGCGGGCGGTCGGGGTGCGGGTGTGGGCCGTCGTGGGTTTCGGCTAGGCGAGGCGGAGGAGGCGGGCGGTGATGGAGGGCGGGGCGAGGGGGGACTGGAGGGTGACCGGGATTTCGATGCGGTCGTCGCCGTCGCCCGCGGAGAGGGTGCCGATCTGGGTGCCGGCGGGGAGGGTGTGGGCGATCCGGCCGATCGGGTTGAGGGTGAGGTGGGCGGTGATGCCGTTCCAGCCGGCCACCGTGAGGTCCTTCCCGGCGACGACCGGGACCTTGCCGCCGAGTCCGTCGCCGACGTAGCCGACCACGTCGCCCGGCTTGGCGAGGGTCTGGCCGGTGAGGGCGTTCTGCGCGGCGACGTTGATCCGCTGGCTGACCGGCTGCGCGGCGCGGACCAGGCTGGGCTCGTCCTTGGTCGCGGGCTGACCGAGCGTCACACCGAGGACGGTCCGCTTGACGCCGCCGATGTCCTTGACCGCCGCCCACATCAGGCAGGACTGGGCGGGGGTGGACGAGCCGGTCTTCACCCCGATGTTGCCGTTCTTGCCGAGCAGCGCGTTGGTGTTGAAGATCCGCTGACCGTTGAACTTGGTGTCGGGCTCGGCGACGATCTGCCGGAACACGTCGTTCCTGATCACCTGCTCGGCCAGCTTCAGCTGGTCCTTCGCGGTGGACTTGGTGTCGTTGTTGTACCCGGCCGGGTCGGCGTAGACCGTGTTGGTCATGCCGAGCTGGGCCGCGGTGTCGTTCATCTTCTTGACGAACGCGTCCTCGCTGCCGGAGTCCCAACGCGCCAGCAGGCGGGCCACGTTGTTCGCGGACGGCAGCATCAGCATCTCCAGTGCCTCGTACTGGGTGAGCTGCTGACCCTCGGTCAGGGTGACCTTGGACTCGTCGGCGTTGGCCGACTCCTGCGCGGCCTGCTTGTCGACGGTGATCGTCGGGCCGGTCTCACCCTTCTTCAGCGGGTGGGCCTGCAGGATCAGGTAGGCGTTCATCACCTTGGTGACGGAGGCGATCGGGACCGGGGTCTCCTGCCCGGAGGCGCCGAGGCTGCCGACCCCGACCACCTCGGCGGCGGCCTGGCCCTTGGCGGGCCACGGGATGTCGAGCTTGTCGCCGGCGAAGGTGAAGGAGTCCGCGACCCCGAGCTTGGCCTTCGGCGCGGGCAACGGGCGCAGCAGCTGCGCGGTGGCCAGCACGCCGAGCACCACCACCGCGAACACGCCCCAGATCAGCACCCGACGCATCGCCCGACGCAGCGGCGTCATCGGACGTGCACTCAGCGCGGCCAGGACCTCCATCGCCTCGATGGTGTTGTCCGGCCCGGGCACGAACGCCACGGGCTCGGCGAGCGGCGCAGCAGCGGGAGCCGCGACAGCAGCCACCGGAACGGCGGCGGGCGCCGGCTTCGGCGCGGCGTCCGGCGCAGCCTTGGCGGCGGGGGCGGCCTCCGCTGCGGCCTTGGCGGCGGGGGCAGACGCGGCCTCCGGTGCGGCCTTGGCGGCGGGGGCAGACGCAGCGTCCGGTGCGGCCTTGGCGGCCGTCGGCTTCGGCCCGGCGTCGGCAGCGGGCACGTCCTTGGGCAGCCGCAGCATGACGGTCCGCTCCGGGCGGGACTTCTCGACCCGCAGCGTCACGGTCGGCTCCGGCCCGGCCGGAACCTCGGCATCCGCAGCCGTCCCGGTCTCCGCAGGCTCCGCGGCCTCGGCGACCTCCGCCGCAGCCCCGGTGCTATCGCCGCCCTCCTCCGCCTCCGACTCCGCGTCGGCCTCGACAGCCGCGTCCTCATCCGCGTCCGACGCACCGTCAGCACCCTTGCCGGCCGGGCCCACGCGCAGCGTCATGGTCGGGGCGGGCCCGCTGGCGGGCGGCTCGACCTTCCCGAGCTTCAGCTCCCCGGGCGCGGCGGGCGGCGGCTCTTCCTCGTCCTTCCCCGTCGCGGCCTCCTCCGAACCCTCCGGCTCCGCGACGGTCTCCTCTTCCTCCTCGACCTCCACGTCCGCCGTCTCGGCGCCGGGGGCGTCCGGGTTCCGCAGAGCGAGACGGGGGTCGGCGAGGGCGCCGCTGGCCTCGGGGGTGTCCGCGGGGAGGCGGAGGGAGGTGGTGCGGGTGTCCGAGTCGCGGACGCGGAGGTGGACGGTGGAGGTGCTGCCCTCCTGCGGGTGCTCCGGGGTCGAATCAGCCTCGGCCGACCGCGTCTCGCCGTCTCGCCGGTCGCTCTTCGGGGACTCGCCCACGTAACCCACTCCTCCTCGTCCGCCCGGCGACGCCGGTCCGATCACACAAGCTGGTTTTTTCGGGCGGGTTCTCGGCCCGCGCCGGTATCTGTACAGTCTCCGGCACCGAGTCCGCGGCGGCCTGCCGCACCCCGCCCGACCGGCGGTTTTTCCTGCCCGCCCGGTCCGTCCCCCGGACAGACGCACGTCTGTCCGACGCCGGTTCCAGGGTGCCGGGGCAAGGTCACGATTCGGAGGCGTACTCGACAAGCCTGTGTGAGAGGCGTCACCCTGTCATTCATCCACGCGGGGAGGCTTGGATGGGCAGAGGCCGTCGAACCATTCCCGAGGAGCTGTTGTTGCTCGCGCTGGACCCGGCCACGGGTACCACCGCGCAGCCGCAGACCCTCGATCTCGGACTCGCCGGGGCACAGCTCGTCGAGCTGTCCCTGGCCGGAAGGATAGTCCCGGACGGGGACCGGATCGCCGTGGTGGTGCCACGGCCGACCGGTGATCCGACCCTGGACCACGCGCTGGAGCTGTTGCGCCGGCGTGGCAGTCCGGTGCGCGCCGCGCACTGGATCGGCGGCCCACGGCTGGGCCTGAGGCAGACGTACCTGGCGCACCTGGAGCGGTGCGGCATGGTGACGGCGGTCGCGGGCCAGGTGTGCGGGGTGCTTCCGACGACGCGGTACCAGGCGTCGGACGACTGCACCAACGCCGCGATCAAGCAGCGGCTGGACACCGCGATCCGCACCGGCGTCCCGCCGGACCCGCGGACCGCAGCACTGGCGGCACTGGCGCACGCGGTGGGTCTGGGCAAGCACCTGTACCCGGGCAACGAGGGGCGGTCCTCCCGCTCCCGCCTGCGGGACCTGATCAGGTACGACCCGCTGGGCGGGATGGTGGCCCACGCGGTGATGGACGTGCAGAACGGTCTGCCGGCCCAACAGGGCAGGTCGGCGCCCGCGGGCAGCCGCGGCCCGGCCGGGCGGCCCGCCGCCAGCGGGCGGGGTGTGGCCACCCGGGTGGGCGCGCGATGAGGCGCGCGGACAGCGGCGCGCGCCGTTAGCGTTCGTCGGAGAGCAAGGGCGGTCGGCCCGGTGCGATGCACCGGACGGGCCGCCCTTCGCCGTTCCCGGGGCCGGGCGGTCGAGAGCCGACGAACCGTCAGGGTCCTTCTAGCGCAAGGGAGGTGCCATACCGCGCAGGCGCGCCGGGCGCAAGAGCCGTCATCCTCTTTGAACTATTTTCCGATGATCTGTTCTACAGCGCTCACGCGATTCCCAGGCATGGACCGCAGTTGAAGTGGCATGCTGCTCAGCGTCAGGGGGGTTGGTACCAATTACCGCACTGTTGCCAGAAGTGGGCCCGGAGGTCGATGTGTCCGCCAGCGTGAATCCGACGGTCCGCCGTCGCAGGCTCGGCGCCGAGCTCCGGCGGCTGCGCGAGTTGAAGGGCATGACCGCCGAGGAGGTGGCCGGCCGCCTGATGGTCTCCCAGTCGAAGATCAGCCGACTGGAGAACGGCCGCCGCTCGATCAGCCAGCGCGATGTGCGCGACCTGTGCGACGTCTACGAGGTCGACGACGAGCGGGTGCGCGCCGGGCTGATGGAGATGGCCCGGGAGTCCCGCCAGCGCGGCTGGTGGCACGAGTTCGGCGACATCCCGTACAGCGTCTACATCGGCCTGGAAGCCGAGGCCTCCTCGATCCGGGCGTACGAGTCCTCGTTCGTGCCGGGCCTGCTGCAGACCCGGGAGTACGCGGAGGCGGTGGTGGCGGGCACCCAGCCGGACACCGAGCCGAGCGCGATCCGGCGGCGGGTGGACGTCCGCCTGAAGCGGCAGCACCGGATACACGGCGACGACGAGCTGGGCAGCCTCTGGGTGGTCATAGACGAGGCGGTGCTGCGCCGCGAGGTCGGTGGGAGCCGCGTGATGGCGGAGCAGCTGTACCAACTGGTCGAGCTGGGCGAGCGGCCGAACATCAATCTTCAGGTCATCCCGTTCCGGCACGGCGCGCACCCCGGCATGACCGGGACATTCTCCCTGCTCGAGTTCCCCGAGTCCGCGGATTCGACGGTCGTCTACTTCGAAGGAGTGACGAGTGATCTCTACCTGGAGAAGGAAGCCGACGTACGTCGCTATACCAATCTCTACGACCACCTGCGGGCCGCGGCCCTGAGCGTCGCGGACACCCGGTTGCTGATTAACCAGATCGCAGAGGAGTTCATGAAATGAGCAAGTCCACCGAGAACCTGGCCTGGCGCAAGAGCAGCTACAGCGGCGGCAACGGCGCCTGCGTGGAGATCGCCGTTCCGGCCGCGGGCGCCATCGCGGTCCGGGACTCCAAGGACCCCCAGGGCCCGCAGCTGCGGTTCTCCGACCAGGCCTGGGCGGCGTTCGCGGCGGCCGCCGGTGCGGGTGCCTTCGGCGAGGTCTGACCTCGGCCCGCCCGCTCCACGGCCCACGACGGTGCCCGCCGCTTCCCGCGCGGCGGGCACCGCCGCGTCCGGGGACCCGACGGACTGTCAGGCGGGCGAGGGCGCCCCGGGGACGGGGACCCGACGGGGCGTCAGGCGGTCGGGTAGCGGGTGCTCCAGGCCTCGGTGCCGTGCAGTTCGGGGCCGTGCAGCAGTTCCAGCACCAGGTCGTCGGCGAGTTCCAGGACCGTGCCGCGGCCCTCGACCCCGGCGACCAGGTCGGGCGGCAGGGCGGTCTCGCCGTGCAGGGCGCCCAGCAGGTTGCCGCAGATCGAGCCGGTGGAGTCGCTGTCGCCGGAGTGGTTGACGGCCAGCAGCAGGCCGCTGCGGACGTCCTCGGCGACCAGCGCGCAGTACAGGCCGATGGCGAGCGCCTCCTCGGCCGTCCAGCCCTCGCCGAGCTGCTCGACCCGCTCGGCGGACGGCACTCCGGCCCGGACGGCGTCCAGGGCGCCGCGCAGCGCGGCGGTGGTCTCCTCGTGCTGCGGCCGCTCGGAGAGCAGGGCCAGCGCCAGGTGGACGCCCTCCTCCAGGGTGCCGCCGCGGGCGACCGCGTGGACGATCACCGCGAACGCCCCGGCGGAGAGGTAGCCGGTGGGGTGACCGTGGGTCAGCACCGCGCACTCGAGGGCGAGTTGGAAGACCAGGGCCGGGTCCCAGGCGGTGAGCAGTCCGAACGGGGCGGCGCGCATCACGGTGCCGCAGCCCTTGGAGTCGGGGTTGCGCGGTTCCTCGACGGTGGCCAGCCGTTCGGCGTCCGGTCCGGACAGCCCGGACAGGCAGGCGTCGCCGGGGGCGCGGCGGGCGTACAGCCATTCCTCGCGGCCGAGCCAGCCGAGGTCCTTGCGGCGCTCGTCCGGTCCCCAGTCCTGCTGGGTGGCGTACCAGCGCAGGTAGGCGCGGTGCACGTCGGTGGGCGGGTGCCAGGCGCCGCTGTCGCGGCTGATGTGGGCGCGGATCAGGCCGTCCACGGTGAACAGGCTGAGCTGGGTGTCGTCGGTGACGGCGCCGCGGCGGCCGAAGGCCGGGACGTAGCCGGTGACGCCGTCCGGTCCGTTCGCGGCGCGGATCCGGTCCAGCGGCTCGAACTCCACGCCGGCGCCGAGCGCGTCGCCGATCGCGCCGCCGAGCAGGCAGCCCCGCACCCGGCTGCGGAAGTCCTGCTGCTGGGCGCGTGACCACAGGGGCATCACGGTCGGAGGGCCTTTCGGTCGACTGGTGCGGGCGGGCAGACGCACTGTATTCGAAGATTCGCGCGGAACCGCGGGCTCCATCGAACATCCATCCGTCGACACGCTGGTGCCATCCGGACCGCACCGCCGGAGCAGCCGTCAGTCCAGCACCGGCAGCAGCCGGGGCAGGTGCCCGTCCGAGGACAGCGCCGCCGCGCGCCGCTCGTCGGGCACCTCGCCGTACAGGGTGGTGCGCTGGCGGGCGGGGCGGCCGGCCAGTGCTGCGATCGCCTCCAGGTCGCGCACCGACTTGTAGGAGCCCCAGGAGGAGCCCGCCATCCGGGAGATGGTCTCCTCCATCAGGGTGCCGCCGAGGTCGTTGGCACCGCTGCGCAGCATCTCGGCGGCGCCCTCGGCGCCCAGCTTCACCCAGCTGGTCTGGATGTTGGGGATGTGCGGGTGCAGCAGCAGCCGGGCCATCGCGGTGACCGCCCGGTTGTCCCGCGCGGTCGGGCCGGGCCGGGACAGGCCCGCCAGGTAGACCGGCGCGTTGGTGTGCACGAACGGCAGGGTGACGAACTCGGTGAACCCGCCGGTGCGTTGCTGGATCCCGGCGAGCAGCCGCAGGTGCCCCAGCCAGTGCCGCGGGGCGTCGACGTGGCCGTACATCATGGTGGAGGACGAGCGGATGCCCAGCTCGTGCGCGGTGGTGACCACCTCCACCCACGTCGCGGCGGGCAGCTTGCCCTTGGTCAGCACCCAGCGCACCTCGTCGTCGAGGATCTCCGCGGCGGTGCCCGGGATGGTGTCCAGGCCCGCCTCCTTGGCGCGCTGCAGCCACTCCCGGATCGACAGCCCGGTCCGGGTGGCCCCGTTGACCACCTCCATCGGCGAGAAGGCGTGCACGTGCATGCCCGGCACCCGCTCCTTCACCGCCCGGGCGATCTCGAAGTAGGCGCTGCCCGGCAGGTCCGGGTGGATGCCGCCCTGCATGCACACCTCGGTCGCCCCGACCTGCCAGGCCTGCTCGGCCCGCTCGGCGACCTGCTCCAGCGACAGGGTGTAGGCGTCGGCGTCGGTGCGGCGCTGCGCGAAGGCGCAGAACCGGCAGCCTGTGTAGCAGACGTTGGTGAAGTTGATGTTCCGGGTGACGCAGTAGGTGACCGCGTCGCCGACGGTGTCGCGGCGCAGCTCGTCGGCGATCCGGGTGAGCGCGTCCAGGGCCTCGCCGTCGGCCTGGAACAGCGCCAGGGCCTGGTCGTCCGTCAGCCGGGTCGGGTCGTCAGCGGCGGTGGACAGCGCTGCCAGCACCTCGGAGTCCAGGCGGCGCGGGCCGGGGACGGCGATCCGCTCGCGCAGCGACTCCCAGTCGCCGTACACCTCGTCGAAGTCCGAGCGGCGGTCCGCGCTGCGGCCCTCGGTGTCCACGGTGCGGAACAGGTCGGTGCGGCCGCCGCCGGACATCGGCTCCTCCGGCTCCTGCCAGGGCAGGCCCTGCGGGCGGACGCCCTCGCGGGCCAGGCCGGTGGCCGGGTCGGCGAGCGCCCGCACGTGCGGCAGCAGCCGCGGGTCCAGCCAGGGCTCGCCGCGCTGCAGGTACTCCGGGTAGACGGTGAGCCGCTCGCGCAGCGTGAAGCCGGCCTCGGCGGTGCGGGCGGCGAGCTCCTCGATGTGCGGCCAGGGGCGCTCCGGGTTGACGTGGTCGGGCGTCAGCGGGGAGACGCCGCCCCAGTCGTCGATGCCCGCGTCGATCAGCAGCCGGTACTCGGCGTCCACCAGGTTCGGCGGGGCCTGGATCCGCGCGGCCGGGCCCAGCACCAGCCGGGCCACCGCCACCGCGGCGGCCAGCTCGGCGAGTTCGGCGTCGGGCATGCCGCGCATCGCGGTGTCCGGCTTGGCCCGGAAGTTCTGCACGATCACCTCCTGCACGCCCTGGTAGGCGCGGGCCACCTTGCGGATCGCCAGCAGCGACTCGGCGCGCTCGGTGTGGTCCTCGCCGATGCCGATCAGCACCCCGGTGGTGAACGGCACCGCGCTGCGCCCGGCGTCCTCCAGCACCCGCAGGCGCACCGCGGGCTCCTTGTCCGGGGAGCCGTGGTGCGGGCCGCCGGGCTCGGACCACAACCGGGTCGCGGTGGTCTCCAGCATCATCCCCATCGACGGGGCGACCGGCTTGAGGCGCTGCAGGTCCGTCCAGGACAGCACCCCGGGGTTGAGGTGCGGCAGCAGCCCGGTCTCCTCCAGCACCCGGATCGCCATCGCCCGGACGTACGCCAGGGTGTCGTCGTAGCCGTGCGCGTCCAGCCACTCGCGGGCCTCCGGCCAGCGCTCCTCGGGCCGGTCGCCGAGCGTGAACAGGGCCTCCTTGCAGCCGAGTTCGGCGCCCTGCCGGGCGATCTCCAGCACCTCGTCCGGGGACAGGTACATGCCGTGGCCGGCCCGGCGCAGCTTGCCGGGGACGGTCACGAAGGTGCAGTAGTGGCAGCGGTCCCGGCACAGCCGGGTGAGCGGGATGAAGACCTTCCGCGAGTAGGTGACCACCCCGGGGCGGCCCGCCTGCTCCAGACCGGCGTCGCGGATCCGCGCGGCGGTCCGGCACAGCTCCGCGAGGTCCGCGCCGCGCGCCTGCAGCAGCACCGCGGCCTCGGCGGCGTCCAGGGCCACCCCGTCGCGGGCCCGGCGCAGCGCGCGCCGCATCGCGGTCGGAGTCGGGGCGGAGGCGGGTGACTTCGGGTCCGGGTCGGTCATGGACCGACCCTACGCGAGCCGTCCGTCTGCGGGACTACACGACCCTGAGGGCGCATCAGGGTCGCAACACGCTGGATACGACGCGAGACGTACGAGAATCTGCCTCTGCCGGGCGACGTTTCGGGCGCGCCGAGCGTCTCTAATGGAGAGTGACAGTGCACGGAGCTCGGAAGGGGGCTGCGATGGAACAGGACTCCACGGCAGGGCAGGACGTGACGGCGGACCAGGGCGCGCCGGCGGCACGGGTCGGCAGGCGGCGCACCGCGGTGCGGATCGGCGTGCCGGTGGCGGTCGCCGCGGTGGTCGCGGCCGGCATCGGCCTGGTACCGGCACTGGCCGACGACGAGACGCCGAACCTGCCCGCGATCAGCGCGCAGGACCTGGTCGCCAAGGCGCTCTCCACGGACACCGACACCTTCAGCGGCACCGTCCGGGTCACCGCCGACCTCGGCCTGCCGACCGCCATCACCGACGCGGTCTCCGGCTCCGGCCCGCTCGGCGGGATCGTGCAGAGCGCGGGCGGCGCCACCGGCTCCGCCGACCCGCAGCGCAAGGCCGTCGAGCTGCTCGGCGGCTCGCACACCCTGACGGTCGCCGCGGACGGCCCGGACCGCCAGCGGCTCACCCTCGCCTCCCAGCAGTCGGGCTACGAGTTCGTCCACAACGGCGACCAGGTGTGGGCGTACGACCGCGCCTCCCAGCAGGCCCTGCACCTCACCGGCGACGGCCGCGGCCACGGCCCCGACGGCAAGGGCGGCATCGCCGCCGCCACCCCGCAGGAGGTCGCCCGGCAGCTGCTGGAGCACGCCTCCGCCACCACCTCGGTCACCGTCGACGGCACCGAGCGGGTGGCCGGGCGCGCCGCGTACAAGCTGAGCGTCAAGCCCAAGCAGGCCGGCTCCACCATCGCCGAGATCCGGGTCTCGGTCGACGCCGAGAAGGGCCTGCCGCTCGCCGTCCAGGTGCGCACCGTGGACGGCGCCAAGGCCTTCGACATCCGCTTCGGCACGCTGTCCCTCGCCAAGCCGGACGCCAAGACCTTCGAGTTCAGCGTCCCCAAGGGCGCCAAGGTGGTCGAGGGCGGCGCCAAGGACCTCGCCGAGCCCGCCACCCCGACGCTGCCGGGGCTGCCCGACCTGAACGGCGCCGACGCCAAGGTGATCGGCGAGGGCTGGACGGCGATCGTGCAGGGCGGCGGCGGCGCCGACGCGGCGGGCGGCCTGGGCAAGTTCGCCGGCAAGTCCGTCAAGGGCGGCACGCTGATCTCCACCCACGTGGTGAACGCCCTGATCACCACCGACGGCCGCTTCTTCGCGGGCGCCGTCACCCCGGAGACCCTGCAGGCCGCGGCCGGCCTGAAGTAACGATCCGTCAGGAGAAGGGGCGTCCCCGCCGGGGGCGCCCCTTCAGCGTCGCTGGGTGGAGGCCGCGGCCAGCGCCAGCAGCGTCAGCTGACCCGGCGACACCAGGAACAGCGGCGCCCAGCCGTCCGAGACGATCCGCACCCCCGCCGTCAGGCCGTGCAGCCGGGCCCGGTGCGAGCCGCGCAGCTCCACCCGCTCCAGCCGGTACGGCGGCGCCAGCTCCACCCCGTCGCCCTCGGCCGGCTGCCAGCGGATCGACGCGGGCAGCCCCGCCGTCCGCACGACGCACAGCTCCCCGCCCTGCGCCAGGCCGCCCTCGCGCCGCACCGCGGCGACACGGCGGAGAACGGGCCGAGCGAGGTGGACCATGGAGCCCTCCAGTGCGCCCGAGGGCGCGGCCGAGCGTGGTGGAAGACCGCGGCCGCCGGGTCAGGGTCCCTCCGGTCCGGTCCGCGCAGCGAGGACGTTAGCAGTCCCGCCCTCCGCTTGAGGAGATCTCACGGAGGCGTTCTTCGGACACCCACGGACCCCCCGTGCAACGAGTCCGTACATTCCGGCTATTGACGCGGACTCAAGAAGGGCGATGGGATGGTGGGCCGCCTCGGTCCGTTCGTCCGTTGTTCCCCCGTCCCACCATCCACCCGCCCGCTGGGAGTGCCGTGCCGATCAGCCGCCGAGGAGCCCTGCTGGGCGGCCTCGCCGTCGCCTGCACGGCGGCCCTCGCCCGCTGCGGATCGGCGGTGGCGACCTCCTCGGCCGGTCCCGCGGGCCTGCTGGAGGTCACCACCGGCTGGACGTCGGGACCCGAGCAGAACGGCCTCCAGGCCCTCCTGGCGGGCCTCAAGGGCCGCGCCCCGGACGTCACCTTCGTGGCCGGCGACAGCTCCAACCCGGCCCGCCCCGACCTCGCCCGCCGGCTCTCCGACGGACCGCCCCCGGACGCGTTCCGGTGCGCCGGCGGCGCCGAACTCGCCGAGCTCGCCCCGCGCCTGGAACCCCTGGACGGCCTCTACCGGCAGCGCGGCTGGTCCACCGGCCTGCCCGCCCTGCTGCTGCCCCGGCTGCGCTCCGGCGGCGTCCTGTACGCCGTGCCGGCCGGCGTCCGGCGCACCAACCTGCTCTGGTCCAACCCGCAGGTGCTCGCCGACGCCGGCGCCGACCCCGCCCCACCGTCCTTCGACCGACTCCTCGCCCAGCTCCGGCGGGTCGCCGCCACCGGCCGCACCCCGCTCGCCCTCGGCGGGCCCGCCGAGGTCCTGCACCTGCTGGAGACGGTCCTGCTGGCCGCCCACGGCCCCGACGTCTGGACCGACCTGTGGCAGCCCGGCGGCCCCTGGCGCACCCCCGCCACCACCGGCGCGCTCCGCCAGTTCGACGCGCTGCTCGCGCTGGCCGACCCGCCCACCGCCGCCGCCGACTGGACCGACGCCGCCCGGCGCCTCGGCGCCGGCCAGGCCGGCTACCTGCTCACCGGCGACTGGGCCGAGGGCTGGCTGCGCGACACCCTCGGCCTGCGCCCCGACGCCGGCTACCGCTGGTCCCCCGCCCCCGGCACCGACACCGTCTTCCAGTCCCGCGCCGACGTCTTCGCCCTCCCCCGCGAAGCCCGCCACCGCCCCGCCGCGCTGGCCTGGCTCGACGAGTGCGGCAGCCTGGACGGCCAGGTCGCGTTCAACGGCGCCCGCGGCGCGATCCCCGCCCGCACCGACCTGCCGGCACCGTCCCGCGCCCTGTTCGGCCCCTACGCCCGCTGGTCCCTCGACGAGTGGCAGACCCGCCGCCCGCTCGACTCGCTCACCCACGGCGGCCTGGTCGCGCCCCGCCGCCGCGACGCCGCCCTCGCCTGCGCCGGCGCATTCGCCCTGCACCGCGACAGCGCCCGGCTGGCCCGCGAGCTCTCCGACCTCTGAGCCGCCCCCGACCCCCGTCAGCTCGCGACGGGCTCCGCCACCGCCGCGTCCAGCACCCGGCGCTGCCGCTCCACCCGCACCCGGCGCAGCGCGTCGAAGCTCAGCACCGCCAACGCCGCCCACACCAGCGCGAACCCGGCCCACCGGGCCCCCGGCATCGCCTCGTGGAACACCGTCACGCCGATCAGGAACTGGAACACCGGCGCCAGGTACTGCAGCAGCCCCAACGTGGTCAGCGGCACCCGCAGCGCCGCCGCCCCGAAGCACATCAGCGGCACCGCCGTGATCACCCCGCTCACCACCAGCAGCGCGCTGTGCCCCGCCCCGTAGTGCCCCAGGCTGCCCTCGCCGCGCACCCCCAGGTAGACCAGGAACCCCAGCGCGAACGGGAACATCGCCGCGCTCTCCACCGCGAAGCTCTCCAGCCCGCCGAGCGCCACCTTCTTCTTCAGCAGCCCGTACGTGGCGAACGACAGCGCCAGCGTCAACGCGATCCACGGCAGCCGCCCGTACGCCACCGTCAGCACCGCGACCGCCGCCGCGCCGATCCCCACCGCCGCCCACTGCGCCCGGCGCAGCCGCTCACGCAGCACCAGCACCCCGAACGCGATCGTCACCAGCGGGTTGATGAAGTACCCCAGGCTGGTCTCCACCACGTGCCCCGAGTTCACACCCCAGATGTAGACGCCCCAGTTGACCGAGACGACCGCCGCCGCCAGCGCGGACAGCGCCAGCCGCCGCGGCTGCCGCAGCAACGGCCGGATCCACGACCAGCGGCGCAGCGCCAGCACCATCACGACCACCGCGACCAGCGACCACACCATCCGGTTCGCCAGGATGTCCGCCGCCCCCGCCGGCTCCAGCAACGGCCAGAACAGCGGGAACAACCCCCACATCCCGTACGCCGCGAAGCCGTTCCACAGGCCCACCCTGGCCTCCGCGACACTCTCCGCCATGGGCCTGCCTTTCACGTGCGCACATTCGTCCTACGAAAGGTAGCGGGCACGGGGCTGGGATGTCATCTACGAATGGAACTTTTGCTCCTGACAGCTATGTGGGACTGCCAGGGGCTCGGGGAACGGCGAGGCGAGTGCCTGGTGGTCTGAGTCCGGCTGGTGGCCTTGAAGACCTTCAGCCGGATCGAAACCTTGCAGACACTCGCCTCGCAGTTCCCCGAGCCCCTGTCCTGTTCCCCTTCTCCTGCCTAAGAGTTGCCCACCGTCCAGGTGTTCTGGCCGGCCAGCAGGGAGGTGAGGTCGCCGCGGCCCTGCCGGCTCTCGGCGAGGTCGAGCTGCTCGGCCATCTGTGTGTCGTAGACCGCTCGCTTGACGTCGCGCAGGACGCCGATCGGCGTGTGGTGCAGGGTGTCCGCGTCGGCGAGGCGGGTGAGGGCGAACGCGGTGGTGGGGCTGGTGGCGTGGGCGTCGTGGATCAGCGGGGTGGCGCCCTCGCGGGGGGCGATGCGCAGGTCGCCGTCGGCGTCGCGGACCACCGCGTGCTCGGCGCCCACCAGCACCGGTTGCCCGTGTTCGAGGCGGATCAGGGCCTCGTCGCGGGTGCCGGGCTCCTTGAGGATCTCGAAGGCGCCGTCGTTGAAGATGTTGCAGTTCTGGTAGATCTCCACCAGCGCGGTGCCCTCGTGCTGGGCGGCGGCGCGGAGCACGGACTGCAGGTGCTGGCGGTCGGAGTCGATGGTGCGGGCCACGAAGGTGGCCTCGGCGCCGATGGCCAGCGAGAGCGGGTTGAAGGGGGCGTCCAGCGAGCCCATCGGGGTGGACTTGGTGATCTTGCCGATCTCGCTGGTCGGCGAGTACTGACCCTTCGTCAGGCCGTAGATCCGGTTGTTGAAGAGCAGGATCTTCAGGTTGACGTTGCGTCGCAGCGCGTGGATCAGGTGGTTGCCGCCGATCGAGAGCGCGTCGCCGTCGCCGGTGACCACCCAGACCGACAGGTCGGGGCGGGCGGCGGCCAGGCCGGTGGCGATCGCCGGGGCGCGACCGTGGATGGAGTGCATCCCGTAGGTGTTCATGTAGTACGGGAAGCGCGAGGAGCAGCCGATGCCGGAGACGAAGACGGTGTTCTCCCGGCGGATGCCGAGCTCGGGCATGAAGGACTGGACGGCGGCCAGGACGGCGTAGTCGCCGCAGCCGGGGCACCAGCGCACTTCCTGGTCGGTCTTGAAGTCCTTCGCGGTCTGCGCGGCGTCCGCCTTGGGCACCAGTCGCAGGGCGGGGAAGTCGGTCATCGGGTCTCCTCCGCTTCGAGGGTGCCGAGCGCGGCGTGCAGCACGTCGGCGAGCTGGGCGGCCTTGAACGGCAGGCCGCGCACCTGGTTGTAGGACTGGGCGTCGACGAGGTACTTCGCGCGCAGCAGCAGGGCGAGCTGGCCGAGGTTCATCTCGGGGACGATCACCCGGTCGTACTGGCGCAGCACGGTGCCGAGGTTGGCGGGGAACGGGTTGAGGTGGCGCAGGTGGGCCTGGGCGACGTGGCAGCCGTCGGCCCGTACCCGGCGCACCGCGGCGGTGATCGGGCCGTAGGTGGAGCCCCAGCCGAGGACCAGGACCCTGGCCTCGCCGCTCGGGTCGTCGACCTCGACGTCGGGCACCTCGATGCCGTCGATCTTGGCCTGCCGGGTGCGGACCATGAAGTCGTGGTTGGCCGGGTCGTAGGAGATGTTGCCGGTGCCGTCCTGCTTCTCGATGCCGCCGATCCGGTGCTCGAGGCCCGGGGTGCCGGGCACCGCCCAGGGGCGGGCCAGGGTCTGCGGGTCGCGCAGGTAGGGCCAGAACGAGCCGTCGGGGCGGTTCGGGCCGGTGGCGAACTCGACGGTGAGGTCCGGGAGTTCGTCGACCGAGGGGATCTTCCACGGCTCGGAGCCGTTGGCCAGGTAGCCGTCCGAGAGCAGGAAGACCGGGGTGCGGTAGGTCAGGGCGATCCGGGCGGCGTCGAGCGCGGCGGTGAAGCACTCGGCGGGCGTCGCGGGGGCGACGATCGGCACCGGGGCCTCGCCGTTGCGGCCGAACATCGCCTGCAGCAGGTCGGCCTGCTCGGTCTTGGTCGGCAGGCCGGTGGACGGGCCGCCGCGCTGGATGTCCACCACCAGCAGCGGCAGCTCCAGCGACACCGCCAGGCCGATGGTCTCCGACTTCAGCGCCACGCCGGGCCCGGAGGTGGTGGTGACGCCGAGCGCGCCGCCGAACGCCGCGCCCAGCGCCGCACCGATGCCGGCGATCTCGTCCTCGGCCTGGAAGGTCCGCACGCCGAAGTTCTTGTGCCGGGACAGCTCGTGCAGGATGTCCGAGGCCGGGGTGATCGGGTACGAGCCGAGGAAGACCGGCAGGCCGGAGCGCTCCCCCGCGGCGACCAGGCCGTACGCGAGCGCCAGGTTGCCGGAGATGTTGCGGTAGGTCCCGGCGGGCAGCTTGGCCGGCGGGACCTCGTAGGAGACCGCGAAGTCCTCGGTGGTCTCGCCGAAGTTCCAGCCCGCCCGGAAGGCCGCCACGTTCGCCTCGGCGATCTCCGGCTTCTTGGCGAACTTCTGCCGCAGGAACAGCTCGGTGCCGTGGGTCGGCCGGTGGTACATCCAGGACAGCAGGCCGAGCGCGAACATGTTCTTCGCCCGCTCGGCGTCCTTGCGGGCCAGGCCGCTGTCCTTGAGGGCCTCCAGGGTCAGCGTGGTCAGCGGGACCTTGTGCAGCCCGAAGCCGTCCAGCGAACCGTCGCCCAGCGGGTCCTTGTCGTAGCCGACCTTCGCCAGCGCGCGCTTGGTGAACTCGTCGGTGTTGACGATGATCTCCGCGCCGCGCGGCAGGTCCGGCAGGTTGGCCTTGAGCGCCGCCGGGTTCATCGCCACCAGCACGTCCGGCGCGTCGCCGGGGGTGAGGATGTCGTGGTCGGCGAAGTGCAGCTGGAAGCTGGACACGCCCGGCAGGGTGCCTGCGGGGGCCCGGATCTCGGCGGGGAAGTTCGGGAGCGTGGACAGGTCGTTGCCGAACGCCGCCGTCTCCGAGGTGAACCGGTCGCCGGTGAGCTGCATGCCGTCGCCCGAGTCACCGGCGAAGCGGATGATCACCCGGTCCAGCCGTCGGATCGGCTTCGCCGAACGCCCGGGGCCCCCCTGCGGGCCGGCCTGCGCCGAGGCCGGATCGGACCGGCGCCCGTCGTCCGAGCCGTCCACTGCCTCTGACTGATCGACCTGACTGGTCACTGCCGCGGACCTCCTCGAAGGGCGCCAGCCGCGGGCGTGAGCCGTGTGCCCCGTCCGCCTGGTGCACCACTGGGCATCCTAAGCGGGCGGGGCACGGCTGGAAGGGAACTCGCACGGTCCGTCGGGTCAGGTCAGCAAGCCGTCAGAAGTCGAGGTACGCGAGCACCGCCAGAACCCGCCGGTGATCGTCCTGGCTCTGCCCCAAACCCAGTTTCTGGAAGATGTTCGACACGTGCTTCTCGACCGCACCGTCCGACACCACCAGTTGCTTGGCGATCGCCGCGTTGGTCCGGCCCTCGGCCATCAGGCCCAGCACCTCGCGCTCACGGGGCGTCAACTTCACCAGGGTGTCGACCTGTCGACTGCGGCTCAGCAACTGCTGCACCACCTCCGGGTCGAGCGCGGTGCCGCCCTGCGCGACCCGCACCACCGCGTCCTGGAACTCCCGGACCTCGGCCACCCGGTCCTTCAGCAGGTAGCCCACCCCGCGGGTCGAACCCGCCAGCAGCTCGCCCGCGTACTGCTCCTCGACGTGCTGCGACAGCACCAGCACGCCCAGCTCCGGATACCGCTTGCGCAGCTCCACGCAGGCCCGTACGCCCTCGTCGGTGTGCGTCGGCGGCATCCGCACGTCCGCCACCACCACGTCCGGCAGACCGTCCCCCGCGTGCAGCTCGTCCACCGCCCGCAGCAGCGCCTCCCCGTCACCGACCCCCGCCACGACCTCCATCCCCCGGTCCGTCAGCAACCGCGTCAGCCCCTCCCGGAGCAGCACGGAATCCTCGGCGATCACGACTCGCAACATAGGGCGAACCCTACCCAGCGAGGGAACCGATCAGGGGCTCTGGGGGCACCTCCCAGCCCCCCCTTGGGGCTGGGGGCGGAACTGCGAGAACCGGAAGGCGCACGTCGGCAAGATCGCGGCACGGAGAGCGACTTGCACGTGGGTGCGCCCCTACATCGTCCGGATCGCCACCGTGTCGCACAGCTCCTGCAGCGCCGCCTTCGCCGGGCAGTCCGGGAGCGGCTCCAGCAGCGCCCGGGCCTCCTCGGCGTAGCGCAGCGTCTCGCGGCGGGCCCGCTCCAGCGCCGGGTGGCGGCGCAGCAGCCGCAGGGCCTCGGCGTGGGCGGCGTCGTCCGCGGCGAGGTCGGTGTCGAGCAGCTCGCGGAGGCGGACGTCCTCGGGATCGGCCGGGTCGACCGGCATCTGACGGAGCAACAGCACCGGCAGGGTGGGGACGCCCTCGCGCAGGTCGGTGCCGGGGGTCTTGCCGGACTCCGCGCCGTCGGAGGCGATGTCCAGGACGTCGTCGGCGAGTTGGAAGGCGGTGCCGATCCGCTCGCCGTACTGGGTGAGCAGGTCGACGATCCACCGCTCGGCGCCGGCCATCAGCGAGCCGAAGCGGCAGGAGACGGCGATCAGCGAGCCGGTCTTGCCGGACAGCACGTCCAGGTAGTGGCGCAGCGGGTCGTCCTCCGGGCGCGGCCCGGCGGTCTCCAGGATCTGGCCGGTGACGAGCCGTTCGAAGGCGTCGGACTGGATCCGGACCGCTTCCGGGCCGAGGTCGGAGAGCACCTGGGAGGCGCGGGAGAACAGGAAGTCGCCGGTCAGGATGGCGACCGAGTTGTCCCAGCGGCTGTTGGCGCTCGGGGCACCGCGGCGGACCGGGGCCTCGTCCATCACGTCGTCGTGGTACAGCGTCGCCAGGTGGGTCAGCTCGACGACCACCGCGGAGGGCACCACGCCGGGCGCGCCGGGGTCGCCGAACTGCGCGGCCAGCATCACCAGCAGCGGCCGGAACCGCTTCCCGCCGGCCTCGATCAGGTGGCTGGCGGTCACCGTGATGAACGGGACGTCGCTCTTCACGGCCTCGACCAGGGCGGCCTCCACGGCCTCCATCCCGGCCTGCACATCGCGGGTCAGATCGCGGTCCTGCACGCTCAGCCCGAAGGGCCCCACGACGGTCACGCTGACCACTCCTGTCCCTGGTCGATCCACCGGGCCGGTCCCTCGGCTCCGCTGGTGCACATACAAGGCAGCGTATCCGGTCCCGAGTGGATCACTGCACGGGCATGGCCCTCCCCCACCAGGTGGCGGGAGCGGAACGTCCGGCCAAGGAAAGGCGAACGCTCAGCGCGGGAACACCCGCGCCAGATCCACCTCGACGGGGAACGGGAACGCGGTGCTCAACTTGCCGTGGTGCACCGCGACCCCGGGCGCGGGCGCGTAGACCCCGGTCTCGTCGTCCAGGTGGAACTCGTACACCACCGGCAGGTCGTCCTCGCCCCGCTCGACCCGCCAGAAGAACGGCACCCCGGCCTCGGCGTACATGCCGGGCTTGCGGAAGCGGTCGTCGCTACGCGAGCCGTGGGAGACCACCTCGACGGCGAGGGCGACGGCCGCGACCGGGACGCACTCCAGCGTGAAGAAGTCGAGCCCGGTGCGGTCGAAGACCACCACGTCGGGCTTGAGCACGTTGCAGGGGTCGACCAACACACACTGTTCGGCGTTGACCTGGTACGGATCGCGGCGAGCACTGCGAAGCGCAAAGCCCAGTTCGCCCCGCACGGTGTCGTGCCACAGATTGGTCATGCCACGAACCACGATCGCCCCATCCACCAACTCGAACTCGAAGGGCAGATCGAGGTCCTTGACCTGGTCGTAGGTCCAGCCTTCGGAAGGCGGGGACGTCCAGTCGATCGGTTCGGCAGTCATGGTCACCTCCTGCGCCCAGTCTATGGGCCGAGGCTATGGCGGCCAATGAAGCCGAAACGGTTCACCAGCTCGAAGATCACCCCTCGAACAGCCGTCCGGCCCCCGTCCCGGGGGTGGGAGGGGGCCGGCGGGTGAAGGAGGGTCAGCGGACGAAGAGGGAGGCCTTGGAGGCGAGGTCGAGGAAGTACTGGGGGAGCAGGCCGAGGCCGAGGGTGACCAGGACGCCGACGGCGATGGCGGTGGCGGTGAGGGGGCTGGGGACGGCGACCGCGGGGCCGGAGGGCTGCGGGTCGGAGAAGAACATCAGGACGATGACCCGGATGTAGAAGAAGGCGGCGACCGCGGAGGAGAGCACACCGACGATGACCAGCGGGGTCGCGCCGCCCGCGGCGGCGGCCTGGAAGACCGCGAACTTGCCGGTGAAGCCGGAGGTCAGCGGGATGCCGGCGAAGGCGAGCAGGAAGAGCGCGAAGACCGCGGCGAGCAGCGGCGAGCGCCGGCCGAGCCCGGCCCAGCTGGAGAGGTGGGTGGCCTCGCCCTTCGAGTCGCGCACCAGGGTGACCACGGCGAACGCGCCGAGGGTGACGAACGAGTAGGCGAGCAGGTAGAAGAGGACCGCCGAGACGCCGCGCTTGTCGGTGGCGATCAGGCCGGTGAGGATGAAGCCGGCGTGCGCGATGGAGGAGTAGGCGAGCAGCCGCTTCACGTCCTGCTGGGTGACGGCGAGGATCGCGCCGACCACCATGGTCAGGATCGCCACGCCCCACATGACGGGCCGCCAGTCCCAGCGCAGGCCGGGGAAGGCCACGTAGAACAGCCGCAGGAAGGCACCGAACGCGGCGGTCTTGGTGGCGGCGGCCATGAACCCGGTGACCGGTGTCGGGGCGCCCTGGTAGACGTCCGGGGTCCAGGAGTGGAACGGCACCGCGCCGACCTTGAAGAGCAGGCCGACCGCGAGCATGGCCAGGCCGATCAGCAGCAGCGCGTCGTTCTGGGTGGTGACGGCGAGCGCGGGGGTGACCGGGGCGACGCCGGAGACCACGTCGGCGATCTCGCCGAGTTGCACGGTGCCCGCGTAGCCGTAGATCAGCGCGGTGCCGAACAGGAAGAACGCCGAGGCGAACGCGCCGAGCAGGAAGTACTTGACCGCGGCCTCCTGCGAGAGCAGGCGGCGGCGCCGGGCGAGCGCGCACATCAGGTAGAGCGGGAGGGAGAAGACCTCCAGCGCCACGAACATGGTCAGCAGGTCGTTGGCGGCGGGGAAGAGCAGCATGCCGCCGACGGCGAACAGGGTGAGCGGGTAGATCTCGGTGGTGCGCAGGCCCTCGCGGGTCGCCTCGCGCTCCTGCTCGCCGCCGGGGACGGTGGCGGCCTGCGCGGTGAAGGCGTCGATGCGGTGGCCGTTGATGCGCGGCTCCAGCCGGCCCTCGGCGTAGGTGAGGACGGCGAGCACCGCGGTCAGCAGGATGACGCCCTGCAGGAAGAGCGCGGGGCCGTCGATGGCGACGGCGCCCATCGCGAGCAGTCCGGCCTTGGTGGTGGCGTGGCCCTGGGCGGCGAGCACCACCACCGCGGCGAAGGCGCCGCCGAGGCCGAGCAGGGACAGGCCCAGCTGGGTGGAGGCGCGCAGCCGGCGGGGCAGGAAGGCCTCGGCCAGGATGCCGAGCACGGCGGCACCGAACACCACGAGCATCGGCGAGAGTTCGCCGTACTCGATGTGCGGGGCGGGGATGCTCGGGCTGTTGCCGCCGGCGGCGGCCAACAGGTGGGTGGAGATCACTGGTGCTCACCTCCGGGGGTGGCGGCGACCGGGTGGGCCGGTGCGGGGTCGGTCTGGTGGACCTGGCTGAGGGTGTCGTTGACGGCCGGGTTGACCAGGTCGGTGAGCGGCTTGGGGTAGACGCCCAGCAGCAGGGTCAGGGCCACCAGCGGTGCCACGACCGCGAGTTCACGGACCTTCAGGTCCTGGATGCGCTCGTTGCCGGCCTTCACCGGGCCGGTCATGGTGCGCTGGTAGAGCAGCAGCGCGTACAGCGCGGCGAGCACGATGCCGAAGGTGGCGACGATGCCGATCGCCGGGTAGCGGCTGAAGGTGCCGACCAGGACCAGGAACTCGCTGACGAACGGCGCCAGGCCGGGCAGCGAGAGGGTGGCCAGGCCGCCGATCAGGAAGGTGCCGGCCAGCACCGGGGCGACCTTCTGCACGCCGCCGTAGTCGGCGATCAGGCGGGAGCCGCGGCGGGAGATCAGGAAGCCGGCCACCAGCATCCACGCGGCGGTGGAGATGCCGTGGTTGACCATGTAGAGGGTGGCGCCGGTCTGGCCCTGGCTGGTCATCGCGAAGATGCCCATGATGATGAAGCCGAAGTGCGAGATGGACGCGTAGGCGACCAGCCGCTTGATGTCCTTCTGGCCGATCGCGACCAGCGCGCCGTAGACGATGCCGATCAGCGAGAGCACCAGGATCGCCGGGGCGAAGTCCTTGGAGGCGTTCGGGAACAGGCCGAGGCAGAACCGCAGCATCGCGAAGGTGCCGACCTTGTCGACGACCGCGGTGATCAGCACCGCCGTCCCGGGGGTGGCCTCGCCCATCGCGTTGGGCAGCCAGGTGTGCAGCGGCCACAGCGGGGCCTTGACGGCGAAGGCGAAGAAGAAGCCGAGGAACAGCGCCCGCTCCGCGTTCGGGTCGATGGCGAGCTTGCCGGAGGAGATGGCGTCGGTCAGCGCGGTGAGGCTGAAGGTCGCCTGCCCCTGGTCTCCGGCCACCACGTACAGGCCGATCACGGCGGCCAGCATGACCAGGCCGCCGAGCAGGTTGTACAGCAGGAACTTGACGGCGGCGTAGGAGCGCTGGCTCGCCGAGTCGGGTCCGCCGGCCCGGTCGCCGAAGCCGCCGATCAGGAAGTACATCGGGATCAGCATGGCTTCGAAGAAGACGTAGAACACGAAGACGTCGGTGGCCAGGAAGGACACCAGCACCATCGCCTCGACCGCCAGGATCAGCGCGAAGAAGCCCTGGGTGCGGCGCTTGGACTCGAACGAGCCCTCCGGCACCGACGGGTCGGCGTCGTGCCAGCCGGCCAGCATGACCAGCGGCACCAGGACCGCGGTGAGCAGCACCAGGACGGTGCCGATGCCGTCCGCGCCGAGCGAGAAGCTGATCCCGAAGGACCGGATCCAGCTGTACGACTCGGTCAACTGGTAGCGGGCGCCGCCGGGTTCGAAGGTGGCGGCGACCGCGGCGGCCAGGCCGAGGGTGACGGCGGAGACCGCCAGCGCGACGGTCTTGGTGGTGCGCCGCCGGGCCTCGGTGGTGCCGGCCGGGAGCGCTGCGGTGAGCACCGCTCCGGCGGCCGGGACGGCACAGGTGGCGGAGAGGAGGTAGCTCATCAGACCGACCTCATCAGGAGAGTGGAGGCGACCAGCACCAGCGTGCCGCCGAACATGGAGAGCGCGTACGTGCGGACGTAGCCGGTCTGGATCCGGCGCAGCCGGCTGGAGATCCCGCCGATGGCGGCGGCCAGGCCGTTGACGAAGCCGTCCAGGGCCTTGCTGTCGAAGTAGACCAGCGTGGCGGCGAGCGCCGAACCGGGGCGCACCAGGACGGCGTGGTTGAAGTCGTCCTGGAGCAGGTCGCGGCGGGCGGCCCGGGTGAGCGCGGAGCCGACCGGCGGCGTGACCGGGACGGGGCTGCGGCCGTACATCAGGTAGGCGACGGCGACGCCGGCCAGCATGCACACCGTGGTGAGCGCGGTGACGGTGAGCGCGGAGAGCGGGGAGTGGCCCTCCTCGTGGCCGGTGACCGGCTCCAGCCAGTGCAGGAAGGAGCTGCCGATGGTGAACAGGCCGCCCGCGAAGACCGAGCCGAAGGCCAGCACGATCATCGGGATGGTCATGGTCCGCGGCGACTCGTGCGGGTGCGGCTCCTCGCCGGTCTCCGCGGAGACCTGCCAGCGCTTCTCGCCGAAGAAGGTCAGCACCATCACCCGGGTCATGTAGAACGCGGTGACGGCCGCGCCGACCAGGGCGCACAGGCCGAGGATCCAGCCCTCGGCGCCGCCCTTGGCGAACGCCGCCTCGATGATCTTGTCCTTGGAGAAGAAGCCGGACAGCCCGGGGAAGCCGATGATCGCCAGGTAGCCGAGGCCGAAGGTGGCGAAGGTGATCGGCATGTACTTGCGCAGGCCGCCGTAGTGACGCATGTTCACCTCGTCGTTCATGCCGTGCATGACCGACCCGGCGCCGAGGAACAGCCCGGCCTTGAAGAAGCCGTGGGTGACCAGGTGCATGATCGCGAAGGCGTAGCCGATCGGGCCGAGGCCCGCCGCCATGATCATGTAGCCGATCTGCGACATGGTCGAGCCGGCCAGCGCCTTCTTGATGTCGTCCTTGGCGCAACCGACGATCGCACCGAAGATCAGCGTGACCGCGCCGACCACCACCACGGCGGTCTGCGCGTCCGGCGCCAGGTTGAAGATCGCCGCGGAGCGGGTGATCAGGTAGACGCCGGCGGTGACCATGGTCGCGGCGTGGATCAGCGCGGAGACCGGGGTCGGGCCCTCCATCGCGTCGCCGAGCCAGGACTGCAGCGGCACCTGGGCGGACTTGCCGCAGGCGGCCAGCAGCAGCATCAGCGCGATCACGGTGAGCTTGCCCTCGCTCGCCTGGGGCGCGGTCTGGAAGACCGGCCCGAAGGCGAAGGAGCCGAACTGGACGAACATCACCATGATCGCGATGGACAGGCCCATGTCGCCGACCCGGTTGACGATGAACGCCTTCTTGGCGGCCGTCGCGGCGCTCGGCTTGTGCTGCCAGAAGCCGATCAGCAGGTAGGACGCGAGACCCACGCCCTCCCAACCGACGTACAGCAGCAGGTAGTTGCCGGCGAGAACCAGCAGCAGCATGGCGGCCAGGAACAGGTTCAGGTAGGCGAAGAAACGGCGCCGGCGCTCGTCGTGCGCCATGTAGCCCACCGAGTACAGGTGGATCAGCGTGCCGACGCCCGTGATCAACAGGACGAAGGTCATCGAGAGTTGGTCGAGCTGGAAGGAGACGTCGGCCTGGAAGCCGTTCACCGGGATCCAGGTGTACAGGGTCTCCGTGACGGCGCGGTGCTCGGCGTCCCGGCCGAGCATGTCCGCGAACAGGGCCAGCCCGAAGGCGAAGGAGAGTGCTGCCAGCAGGGTGGCGAGCCAGTGCCCGAACCGGTCCAGGGCCCGGCCGCCGAGCAGCAGCAGGGCCGCACCGGCCAGTGGCGCTGCCACCAGCAGCGGAATGAGAGAGTTCACTGAAGGGCCCTCCGCCTACAGCTTCATCAGGTTGCTGTCGTCGACCGAAGCGGAGTGCCTGGTCCGGAAGATGGAGACGATGATGGCGAGGCCGACCACGACCTCGGCCGCCGCGACCACCATCGTGAAGAAGGCGATGATCTGGCCGTCCAGGTTGCCGTGCATCCGGGAGAAGGTGACCAGCGCCAGGTTCGACGCGTTCAGCATCAGCTCGACGCACATGAACAGCACGATCGCGTTGCGCCGGATCAGCACCCCGGAGGCGCCGATGGTGAACAGCAGCCCGGCGAGGTAGAGGTAGTTGACGGGGTTCACTCCGCCGCCTCCTTCGTCTCCTTGGTCGGCACGGTCTCCAGGGCCTTGCGCGGCCCGGTCACCGGCGGACGGGCGGAGGACGGCCGGTCCAGCCAGTCGGCGGTGGTCTCCTCCAGCTCGGCCATCCGGCGCAGCATCTCCTGGCTGACGTCGCGGATCTGGCCGCGCTCGCGCAGGGTGCCCATCACCGAGTCCTCGGCGATCGTGCCGTCGGGCAGCAGGCCCGGGATGTCCACCGCGTTGTGCCGGGCGTACACGCCGGGGGCGGGCATCGGCGGCACCTGGATGTTGTCCTTGACGCGCTGGGCGGCGAGCTGACGCTGGGTCAGGCGCTCGACCACCCGCTCGCGGTGGGTCAGCACCATGGCGCCGATCGCGGCGGTGATCAGCAGCGCGCCGGTCACCTCGAAGGCCCACACGTACTTGGTGAAGATCAGCCGCGCCAGGCCCTGCACGTTGCCCTCGGCGTTCGCCTCGGACAGACCGGTGAAGTGCGACAGGTGCGCGTTGGCCAGGCCGGCGATCAGCAGCACCCCGAAGCCGAGGCCGCAGAGCACCGCGGCGACCCGCTGGCCCTTCAGCTGCTCCTTCAGGGAGTCCGCCGAGGTGACGCCGACCAGCATCACCACGAACAGGAACAGCATCATGATCGCGCCGGTGTAGACCACGATCTGCACCACGCCCAGGAACACCGCGCCCTGCGCCATGTAGCAGACCGCCAGCGCCAGCATGGTGGCGGCCAGGCAGAGCGCCGAGTGCACCGCCTTCTTCATCAGCAGCATGCCGAGCGCGCCGCCGACCGCGATCACGGCCAGCACCCAGAACTGCACGGCCTCGCCGGTGGAGGTCATGACTGCGCCTCCTTGTCGCGTGCGTGCTTCTCCTGCACCTCGGTGCCGGGCGCCGCGCCGGTGATCTCGCCCCGGTAGTAGGCGCCGTCGTCGGCGCCGGGGAAGATCGCGTGCGGGGTGTCGACCATGCCCTCGGTCAGCCCGACCAGCAGCTGCTCCTTGGTGAAGATCAGGTCCTGGCGGGAGGAGTCGGCGAGCTCGTACTCGTTGGTCATGGTGAGCGCCCGGGTCGGGCAGGCCTCGATGCACAGCCCGCACAGGATGCAGCGGGCGTAGTTGATCTGGTAGACCGCGCCGTAGCGCTCGCCGGGCGAGTAGCGCTCCTCCTCGCGGTTGTCGGCGCCCTCGACGTAGATCGCGTCGGCCGGACAGGCCCAGGCGCACAGCTCGCAGCCGACGCACTTCTCCAGGCCGTCGGGGTGCCGGTTCAGCTGGTGGCGGCCGTGGAAGCGCGGAGCGGTGGGCTTCTTGTACTCCGGGTACTGCTCGGTGAGCCGCTTCTTGAACATGGCCTTGAAGGTCACGCCGAAGCCGGCGGCCGGCCCGAGGACTGACTTCTCGGACTTCTCGGACGATTCCTCTGACATGCGCGCTCAGCTCCCTTCGGAATGGTCGGCCCCGTTGAGGGCGTCCTGGAGTTGCGGGGTCCGGCGACGGCGGCGCGGGACGGGCGGCAGTTCCTGGCCGGGCAGCGGCGGCACGGGGTAGCCGCCGGCCATCGGGTCGAAGGCGGGGGCCTCGGCCGCGGGCGGCTGCGCGGGCTTCTTGCGCAGCAGGTCGGTGACGAGCGCGAGCAGCAGGATCGCCGCCAGCGGGGCGCCGACGTACAGGATCACCTTGGCGAAGTCGTAGCCCTCGTTGCGCAGCGCCCGGACGGTGGCCACCATCACCAGCCACACCAGCGAGACCGGGATCAGCACCTTCCAGCCCAGCTTCATGAACTGGTCGTAGCGCAGCCGGGGCAGCGTGCCGCGCAGCCAGATGAAGAAGAACAGCAGCAGCTGGATCTTCAGGACGATCCACAGCATCGGCCACCAGCCGTGGTTGGCGCCCTCCCAGAAGGTGGAGATCGGCCACGGTGCGCGCCAGCCGCCGAGGAAGAGCGTCGAGGCGACCGCCGAGACGGTGACCATGTTGACGTACTCGGCCAGCATGAACATCGCGAACTTCAGCGAGGAGTACTCGGTGTTGAAGCCGCCGACCAGCTCGCCCTCCGCCTCCGGGAGGTCGAACGGGGCTCGGTTGGTCTCACCGACCATCGCGATGATGTAGACGATGAACGAGACCGGCAGCAGCACCGCGAACCAGGTCGGCTGCTGCGAGGCGACGATCTCCGAGGTCGACATCGAGCCGGAGTAGATGAACACCGCCGCGAAGGACAGGCCCATCGCGATCTCGTAGCTGATCATCTGGGCGGCCGAGCGGACACCGCCGAGCAGCGGGTACGTGGAGCCGGACGACCAGCCGGCCAGCACGATGCCGTAGATGCCGATCGAGGCGGTGGCCAGGATGTACAGCAGCGCGATCGGCAGGTCGGTGAGCTGCAGCGGGGTCCGGGTGCCGAAGATCGACACCTCGTCGCCGGCCGGGCCGAACGGGATCACCGCGAACGCCATGAACGCGGGGATCGCCGAGACGATCGGCGCCAGGATGTAGACCGCCTTGTCGGCGCCCTTGACCACCAGGTCTTCCTTGAGCGCCAGCTTCACGCCGTCCGCGAGGGACTGCAGCATGCCCCAGGGGCCGTGCCGGTTGGGGCCGATGCGCAGCTGCATCCAGGCGACGACCTTGCGCTCCCAGACGATCGCGATCAGCACCGTGAGCACCAGGAAGGCGAAGCAGAACACCGCCTTCAGCAGCACCAGCCACCACGGGTCGCGGCCGAAGAAGGCGAGCGTGTCGTAGGCAGCAGCGAGGCTCATGATTCCTCCGCCGGGGCGATGGTGACCAGGTGGCCGACCGTGGTGCCGAGGGCGCGGTGCACGCCGCCGTCCGGCGTCGAGTTGAGCGGCAGCCAGACCGTGCGGTCCGGCATCGCCGCGGTGATCTCCAGCGGCAGGGTCAGCGACCCGCCCGGGCCGGTCACCCGCAGCGCGGCGGTCGCGCCGAGTTCGGCGGCGGTGGCGGCGGAGATCCGCGCCACCACCGGGTGCCGGGTGCCCGCGAGGTGCGCGTCGCCGTCCTGCAGCGAGCCGTTGTCCAGCAGCATCCGGTGGCCGGCCAGCACCGCCTGGCCGGTGGCCGGACGGGGCAGCGGGGCGGGGTGCGCGGCCGGCGCGGCCGGGCGGTCGCCCTCCCACGGGGTGAAACGATCCAGCTCCAGGCGGGCGGCGCGGACGTCGGGCAGGCCGATCGGCCGGTCCAGGGCGTCGGCCAGCATGCTCAGCACCCGCACGTCGGAGTGCAGGTGACGCTGCATCAACTGGTCGGCCTTGATCGCCGGTTCGAACATCCGGACCCGGCCCTCCCAGTCCAGGAAGGTGCCGGCCTTCTCGGCGACCGCGGCGACCGGCAGCACCACGTCGGCGTGCGCGGTGGCGGCGGACGGGCGCAGCTCCAGCGAGAGCACGAACTCGGCCCGGGTCAGCGCCTCCTCGGCGAGCGCCGGGTCGGGCAGGTCCTCCAGGCCGACGCCGCCGAGCACCAGCGCGTCCAGGTCGCCCTGCACGGCGGCGGCCAGGATCTGGCCGGTGTCCCGGCCGGTGCGGGCGGGCAGCTCGGCGACGCCCCAGTGGGCGGCGGCCTCGGCGCGGGCCGCGGGCACCGCGACCGCGCGGCCGCCGGGCAGCAGCCCGGGCAGCGTGCCGGCCTCGACCGCGCCGCGCTCGCCGGCCCGGCGGGGCACCCAGGCGAGCCGGGCGCCGGTGGCGTGGGCCAGCCGGAGCGCGGCGGTCAGGCCGCCGGTGGTCTGCGCCAGGCGCTCGCCGACCAGGATCACCGCGCCGGGCGAGCGCAGCGCGTCCGCGCAGCGTCCGGCGTCGTCGGCGAGCACCTCGTCGCCGGCCAGCGCGCCGAGCCACTCGGCCTCGGTGCCGGGGGCGGCGGGCAGCAGCGCGCCGTGCAGCTTGGCCAGGCCGCGGGTGGCGTGCGAGGCGATCGCGAAGACCCGCAGCCCGCTCGCCCGGTTGGCCTTGCGCAGCCGCAGGAAGACGATCGGCGCCTCCTCCTCGGCCTCCAGTCCGACCAGCAGCACGGCCGGGGCGGCTTCGAGCTGACGGTAGGTCACCCCGGTGCCGTCCAGGTCGGTGCCGTGTCCGGCGACCGCGGCGGCCAGGAAGTCGGCCTCCTCACCGCTGTGCGGGCGGCTGCGGAAGTCGACGTCGTTGGTGCCGAGCGCGACGCGGGCGAACTTGCCGTAGCCGTAGGCGTCCTCGACGGTGACCCGGCCGCCGGCGAGCACCGCGGCGCGGGCGCCGCGCAGGCCCTCGGCGGCCCGGGTGAGCGCCTCCGGCCAGGAGACCGCGACGAGTTCACCGTCCTGCCGGACCATCGGGGAGGTGAACCGGTCGCGCTGCTGGGCGTAGCGGAACGCGAACCGGCCCTTGTCGCAGTTCCACTCCTCGTTGACCTCCGGCTCGTTGCCGGCCAGGCGTCGCATCACCTTGCCGCGCCGGTGGTCGGTGCGCTGCCCGCAGCCGGCCGAGCAGTGCTCGCACACGCTCGGCGAGGAGACCAGGTCGAACGGGCGGGAGCGGAACCGGTAGGCGGCGGAGGTGAGCGCGCCGACCGGGCAGATCTGGATGGTGTTGCCGGAGAAGTACGAGTCCAGCGGCTGGTCGTCGCCGGTGCCGACCTGCTGCAGCGCGCCGCGCTCGACCAGGTCGATGAACGGGTCGCCGGCGATCTGCTGGGAGAAGCGGGTGCAGCGGGCGCACAGCACGCAGCGCTCGCGGTCCAGCAGGACCTGGGTGGAGAGCGGGATCGGCTTCTCGTAGGTGCGCTTGTGCCCCTCGAACCGGGACTCCGCGTCGCCGGTGGACATCGCCTGGTTCTGCAGCGGGCACTCGCCGCCCTTGTCGCAGACCGGGCAGTCCAGCGGGTGGTTGATCAGCAGCAGCTCCATCACGCCGCGCTGCGCCTTCTCGGCGACGGGCGAGGAGAGCTGGGTGCGCACCACCATGCCTTCGGCGACCGGGATGGTGCAGGAGGCGACCGGCTTGCGCTGCCCCTCGACCTCCACGATGCACTGGCGGCACGCCCCGGCGGGGTCGAGCAGCGGGTGGTCGCAGAAGCGCGGGATCTGGGTGCCGATCTGCTCGGCGGCGCGGATCACCAGCGTGCCCTTGGGGACGCTGACCTCGACGCCGTCGATGGTGAGCGTGACCAGCTCGGTCTGGGTGGAAGGCTCCGTGACCGTCACGCGTGCACCTCCCTCTCGGTGGTGGACTCGTGGACGGAGGCCCGGCCGGCCCAGACGGTGGACGCCGCCGGGTCGAACGGGCAGCGGTGTTCGTTGATGTGCTGCTCGTACTCGTCGCGGAAGTGCTGCAGCGAGGAGACGATCGGGCTGGCCGCGCCGTCGCCGAGCGCGCAGAAGGACTTGCCGTTGATGTTGTCGGCGATGTCCAGCAGCTTCTCCAGGTCGCCCGCCTCGCCCTGGCCGGCCTCGATCCGCTCCAGCAGCTGGACCAGCCAGTACGTGCCCTCGCGGCAGGGGGTGCACTTGCCGCAGGACTCGTGGGCGTAGAACTCGGTCCACCGGGTGACCGCGCGCACCACGCAGGTGGTCTCGTCGAAGACCTGCAGCGCCTTGGTGCCGAGCATGGAGCCGGCCGCGCCGACGCCCTCGTAGTCGAGCGGGACGTCCAGGTGCTGGTCGGTGAACATCGGGGTAGACGAGCCGCCCGGGGTCCAGAACTTGAGGCGGTGCCCGGCCCGGACGCCGCCGGAGATCTCCAGCAGCTGGCGGAGCGTGATGCCGAGCGGGGCCTCGTACTGGCCGGGGTTGGTGACGTGCCCGGAGAGCGAGTACAGCGTGAAGCCGGGGGACTTCTCGGTGCCCAGCGACTTGAACCAGTCCTTGCCGCGGGCCAGGATCGGCGGCACCGAGGCGATCGACTCCACGTTGTTGACCACCGTCGGGCAGGCGTACAGGCCGGCGATGGCGGGGAACGGCGGGCGCAGCCGGGGCTGGCCGCGGCGGCCCTCCAGGGAGTCCAGCAGCGCGGTCTCCTCACCGCAGATGTACGCGCCCGCGCCGGCGTGCACGGTGATGTCCAGGTTGATGCCGGAGCCCTGGATGTCCTTGCCGAGCAGCCCGGCCTCGTACGCCTCGGCGACCGCCGCCTGCAGGCGGCGCAGCACCGGGACGACCTCGCCGCGCAGGTAGATGAAGGCGTGCTCGCAGCGGATCGCGTACGAGGCGATGATCATGCCCTCGATCAGCGAGTGCGGGTTGGCGAACAGCAGCGGGATGTCCTTGCAGGTGCCCGGCTCGGACTCGTCGGCGTTCACCACCAGGTAGTGCGGCTTGCCGTCGTTCTGCGGGATGAACTGCCACTTCATGCCGGTCGGGAAGCCGGCGCCGCCGCGGCCGCGCAGTCCGGAGTCCTTCACCAGCGCGATCACCTCGTCGGGGGCCATCGCGAGGGCGCTGCGCAGGCCGTCGTAGCCGCCGTGCCGGCGGTAGGTGGCCAGGGTCCAGGGACGCTGGTCGTCCCAGGAGGCGGAGAGCACCGGGGAGAGCAGCTTCTCGGCCGGCTCGGCGGAGGTCATCACGCTTCCGTCCCTTCGTGCCGGGGGGAGACCACCTTGGCGCCCGGGGTGCCGGGCAGCGCCTCGCCCCTGGCCAGCCGCAGTCCGGCCAGCGAGGGGGCACCGCCGGCCCCGGACTCGTCGACCGCGCCGGGCCGCTGGTCGGCGAAGCCGGCCAGCATCCGAGAGGTCTCCTTGAACGAGCAGAGCTTGGCGCCGCGGGTGGGGTGCACCTCGGTGCCGGCCCGCAGCTGGTCGACCAGCTGCTTGGCGCTCTCCGGGGTCTGGTTGTCGAAGAACTCCCAGTTGACCATCACCACGGGCGCGTAGTCGCAGGCCGCGTTGCACTCGATGTGCTCGATCGAGATCGAGCCGTCCTCGGTGGTCTGGTTGTTCTCGATCCCGAGGTGCTGCTTCAGCTCGCCGAAGATCTGGTCCCCGCCGAGCACCGCGCACAGCGTGTTGGTGCACACGCCGACGTGGTACTCGCCGGCCGGGCGCCGCCGGTACATCGTGTAGAAGGTGGCGACCGCGGTGACCTCGGCGGTGGTCAGCTCCAACTGCTCGGCGCAGAACCGGATCCCGGTGCTGGAGACGTACCCCTCCTCGGCCTGCACCAGGTGCAGCAGCGGCAGCAGCGCCGAGCGGGAGTGCGGGTAACGGCCGATCAGTTCGGCGGCGTCGGCGGCCAGTCGCTGCTCCACCTCCGGCGGGTAGGGCTTGGCCGGCATCGCCGGCAGGCCGAGTTCTGTGCTGCTCACCGGTCCACGCCTCCCATCACCGGGTCGATCCCGGCCACCGCAACGATCACGTCGGCCACCTGGCCGCCCTCGCACATCGCCGCCATCGTCTGCAGGTTGGTGAACGACGGGTCGCGGAAGTGCACCCGGTACGGCCGGGTGCCGCCGTCGCTGACCACGTGCACCCCGAGCTCGCCCTTGGGCGACTCGACGGCGGCGTACGCCTGGCCGACCGGGACGTGGAAGCCCTCGGTGACCAGCTTGAAGTGGTGGATCAGAGCCTCCATCGAGGTGCCCATGATCTTCCGGATGTGGTCGAGCGAGTTGCCCATGCCGTCCGGGCCGACGGCCAGTTGGGCCGGCCAGGCGATCTTCTTGTCGGCCACCATCACCGGTCCGGGCTTCAGCCGCTCCAGGCACTGCTCGACGATCCGCAGCGACTGCTTCATCTCCTCCAGGCGGATCAGGAACCGCCCGTAGGAGTCGCAGGTGTCGGCCACCGCGACGTCGAACTCGTAGTTCTCGTAGCCGCAGTACGGGTCGCTCTTGCGCAGGTCGTGCGGCAGGCCGGTGGAGCGCAGGATCGGCCCGGTGGCGCCGAGCGCCAGGCAGCCGGGCAGGTCGAGGAAGCCGACGTCGACCAGCCGGGCCTTGAACACCGGGTTGTCGGTGGCGAGTTTGTCGTACTCGTGCATCCGGGAGCGGAGCAGCTTGACGCCCTCGCGGATCTGGTCGACGGCGCCGGGCGGCAGGTCCTGGGCCAGGCCGCCGGGGCGGACGTACGCGTGGTTCATCCGCAGGCCGGTGACCAGCTCGAAGATGTCGAGGACGACCTCGCGGTCACGGAAGCCGTAGATCATCAGGGTGGTGGAGCCGATCTCCATGCCGCCGGTGGCGAGCGCCACCAGGTGCGACGAGATCCGGTTC
This sequence comes from Kitasatospora sp. NPDC049285, assembly GCF_040678815.1. Lineage (NCBI taxonomy): Bacteria > Bacillati > Actinomycetota > Actinomycetes > Kitasatosporales > Streptomycetaceae > Kitasatospora > Kitasatospora sp. NPDC049285. The sequence goes on from NZ_JBFAQR010000022.1 coordinate 62,328, forward strand.
AGCTCCATCATCAACACCCGGATCACGGACGCCCGTTCGGGGACGTCGGCGGTGATCCCGAGGAGCTTCTCGACGGCCAGGCAGTAGGCGGTCTCGTTGTACAGCGGGGTCAGGTAGTCCATCCGCGTCACGAACGTGGTGCCCTGCACCCAGTTGCGGAACTCCATGTTCTTCTCGATGCCGGTGTGCAGGTAGCCGATGCCGCAGCGGGCCTCGGTGACCGTCTCGCCGTCGATCTCCAGGATCAGCCGGAGCACACCGTGGGTGGACGGGTGCTGCGGGCCCATGTTGACGATGATCCGCTCGTCGTCGGCCCGGGCCACCGCCTCGGCGACCTCGCCCCAGTCGCCGCCGGTGACGGTGAAGACCCGTCCTTCGGTGGTCTCCCTGGAGCCTGCTTCGTAATGGGTGCTGCTCATCAGGTGTACGACCTCCGCTGGTCGGGCGCCGGGATCTGCGCGCCCTTGTACTCGACGGGGATGCCGCCGAGCGGGTAGTCCTTCCGCTGCGGGTGCCCCAGCCAGTCGTCCGGCATCATGATCCGGGTCAGCGCCGGGTGGCCCTCGAAGACCAGGCCGAAGAAGTCGTAGGTCTCCCGCTCGTGCCAGTCGTTGGTCGGGTAGACGCTGACCACGGACGGGATCCGCGGGTCCGCGTCGGGCGCGGTCACCTCCAGCCGGATCAGCCGGCCGTGGGTGATCGAGCGCAGGTGGTAGACGGCGTGCAGCTCGCGGCCCTTGTCGTGCGGGTAGTGCACGCCGCTGACGCCGAGGCAGAGCTCGAAGCGCAGCGCCGGGTCGTCGCGCAGCGTGCGGACGGTCTTCAGCAGGTGCTCGCGGGCGATGTGGAAGGTGACCTCGCCGCGGTCGACCACGGTCTTCTCGACCACCTCCGCGACGTCCAGGCCCTGCTCCTCCAGCGCGCCCTCCAGCTCGTCGGCCACCTCGTCGAAGTAGCCGCCGTACGGACGCTCGCTCGGGCCGGGCAGCACGATCGGGGCGGTCAGGCCGCCGAAACCGGAGGTGTCGCCGGTGTCCTGGGCGCCGAACATGCCCTGCCGGGTGCCGACCACCTCGACCGGGATCTCCCGCCGGGTGGCGGGGACTTCGGGCTTCTCGGGCTCGGTCATCGCAGCAGCCCCCGCATCTCGCTGATCGGAGTGGCCCGCAGCGCGAACTGCTCGGCCTCCTCCTCGGCCCGGCGGCGGTTCACGCCGAGCTTCTCGTGCTGGATCTTCTCGTGCAGCTTGATGATCGCGTCCAGCAGCATCTCCGGGCGGGGCGGGCAGCCCGGCAGGTAGATGTCGACCGGGACGATGTGGTCGACGCCCTGCACGATCGCGTAGTTGTTGAACATGCCGCCGGAGGAGGCGCACACGCCCATCGAGATGACCCACTTCGGATTCGGCATCTGGTCGTAGACCTGCCGCAACACGGGGGCCATCTTCTGGCTCACCCGGCCCGCCACGATCATCAGGTCGGCCTGCCGCGGCGAGCCGCGGAAGACCTCCATGCCGAACCGCGCCAGGTCGTAGCGACCGGCGCCGGTGGTCATCATCTCGATCGCGCAGCAGGCCAGTCCGAAGGTGGCGGGGAAGAGCGACGCCTTCCGCACCCACCCCGCGGCGGCCTCCACGCTGGTGAGCAGAAAGCCGCTCGGCAGCTTCTCCTCGATACCCATCAGTTCCCTCTCAATGCCCTCAAGTCCGGTGGCTTGTCCGCCCGTTCACAAACGGCGGGATGTCAGTCCCACTCCAGACCGCCGCGGCGCCAGACGTAGGCGTAGGCGACGAACACGGTGGCGATGAACAGCAGCATCTCGACCAGCCCGAAGATCCCCAGGGCGTCGAAGCTGACCGCCCACGGGTAGAGGAAGACGATCTCGATGTCGAAGACGATGAAGAGCATCGCCGTCAGGTAGTACTTGATCGGGAACCGACCGCCGCCCACGGGCTGCGGGGTCGGCTCGATGCCGCACTCGTACGCCTCCAACTTGGCCCGGTTGTAGCGCTTCGGGCCGGTCAGCGAGGCCATCGTGACGGAGCCGACCGCGAACGCCGCCGCGATGGCACCGAGTACGAGGATCGGCGCGTAGGCATTCATAGCCTCCGCTCCCTCCGTCCAGTCGTCCTTGACTGCAGATCGGAACCGACAGGTCACCGAGTGGTGAACCCGTGATCCACTTCGTGAGATCCGGCCTCATGTGAGGCAGTTCACAAAGCCCGGATCGAGCGCATCTTATGCCTGTCGGCTTGTGACTTGCACCACGCGGTTCCCGACGATCTTTGTGATATGCGCCACCTCGCAAACCACCATAGACCGTGGTCAGACCCCACTTATCCACCCAGTGCAGGCACTTGATCACATGCTGTGGCAAACCACCCTGAATCGACCCGTCATGAGGCCCGGCCTATATCAATCACGCCGCTGTCGAGGCAAATTTCGGACGATCCGGCACCCCGTGATAGGGGATCTCACTCGCCAGGTGGACACCCGAGGGCGGTCGCTTGACCCTTCGTTCACAAGCTCACAGGGCAGCGGTGCCGGGCGCCGCAGCGGTGCGGGGCGACGGCGGGGTGCGGTCCACCGCGCGGCGGCCCCACTCGGTGCCGGCGAGGACCGCCAGCGCGCCCAGCAGGGCGAGCGGGCCGGGGCGGTCGCCGGCCAGCGCGATGCCGAAGACCGCGGCCCACAGCGGCTCGGTGCCCAGCAGCAGGCTGACCCGGGACGGCGAGGTGGCCCGGACCGCCCACAGCTGGACGAAGAAGGCGAACAGGGTGCACAGCAGCGACAGGTAGAGCAGCAGGCTCCACCGGGCCCCGTCGAAGGACGCCGCCACACTCAGCGGGGACGGGCCGGCGAACGGCGCGGCCACGGCGAACACCGCGGTGGCGAAGGCCAGTTGGACCCAGGTCAGGGCCAGCGAGTCCACCCCACGGACGGAACGCAGGCGGGCCGTCGCCAGCACGTTGACGGTCCGGGCCACCGCCGCGCCCAGCACCAGCAGGTCGCCCGCGGACGGCGGCTTCAGCCCGCCGCCACCGGTCAGCAGCGCCACCCCCAGCACCGACAGCGCCGCCGCGGCCAGGAACGCCCCCGAGGGCGCGACCCGGCGCAGCGCGGCCTCGGCGAGCGGCGTGAACACCATCGTCAGGCTGATCACCAGCCCCGCGTTGGTCGCCGAGGTGTGCACCGCGCCGTAGGTCTCCAGCAGGAAGATCACGCCCAGCACCAGTCCGAGCAGCGCCCCGCCGCCCCACTGACGCGCCGTCAGCCCGCGCAGCCGCCGCCACGCCACCGCGCCGAGCAGCGGCAGCACCAGCCCGAAGCGCAGCGCCAGCACGGCCACCACGGTGTCCGGTTCGGCGACCCGCTTCACCACCAGGAAGCTCGACCCCCACACCACCGCCACCGCGAGCAGCGGCAGGTCGCGCAGGAGCGGGGGACGGGTGGCGGACGGCTCGGCGCTCATGGCACGGCTCCCGGGGGACGGCGGGGGCCCGTGCAGCGTCGAACGGACTGGTCGGCGCACACCCTCTCGTACGCGAAAGGCGGCGGGCAAGCGTTTTCCGCCTGCTCGCCGCCTGCTCGCTCGCCGCGCTTTTCTGCGGCTGCTCGGGCTCAGGCCCGCGGGGCCACCTTGGCCAGGCCGTTGATGACGCGGTCGGCGACGTCGCCGCCGCTCGGGTCGGTCAGGTTGGCGAGCAGCTTGAGGACGAACTTCATCAGCACCGGGTGGGTCAGTCCGCGTTCGGCGGCGATCCGCATCACCCGGTCGTTGCCGATCAGCTTCACGAAGGCCCGGCCGAGCGTGTAGTAGCCGCCGTAGACGTCCTTGAGGATCTGCGGGTAGCGGGCCAGCGCGCGCTCCCGGCCCTCGGGGGTGATCCGGGCCATGGCCTGAATGATGACGCCCGCCGCGATCTGGCCGGATTCCATCGCATAGGCGATGCCCTCGCCGTTGAACGGGTTGACCATGCCGCCCGCGTCGCCGACCAGCAGCAGGCCGCGGGTGTAGTGCGGCTGCCGGTTGAAGGCCATCGGCAGCGCGGCGCCGCGGATCGGCTCGGTCATGTTCTCCGGCGTGTAGCCCCACTCCTCGGGCATGCCGGCGCACCAGCTCTTCAGCACCTCGCGCCAGTTCAGGTCACCGAAGGCGGGCGAGGAGTTCAGGATGCCGAGGCCGACGTTGGAGGTGCCGTCGCCCATGCCGAAGATCCAGCCGTAGCCGGGCAGCAGCTTCTTCTGCCCGCCGCGGGTGTCCCACAGCTCCAACCAGGACTCGAGGTAGTCGTCGTCGTGCCGGGGCGAGGTGAAGTAGGTGCGGTAGGCCACGCCCATCGGCCGGGACTCGATCCGGTGCAGGCCCATGGCCAGCGACAGCCGGGTCGAGTTGCCGTCCGCGGCGACCACCAGCGGGGCGTGGAACTCCACCTCGCGCTTGTCCGCGCCGAGCTTGGCGGTGACGCCCGTGATCCGGCCGGTGCGGTCCTGGACCGGGCCGCTGACGTTGCAGTTCTCGTACAGCCGGGCGCCGGCCTTCTGCGCCTGACGGGCCAGCAGCTCGTCGAAGTCGGCGCGCTTGCGGACCAGTCCGTAGTCCGGGAAGGCGGACAGCTCCGGCCAGTCCAGCTCCAGCCGGACGCCGCCGCCGATGATCCGCAGGCCCTTGTTGTGCAGCCAGCCGTTCTCGGTGGAGACGTCGATGCCCATGTCCACCAGTTGCTTGACGGCGCGCGGGGTCAGGCCGTCACCGCACACCTTCTCGCGGGGGAACTCGGTCTTCTCCAGCAGCAGCACGTCCAGGCCCGCCTGGGCCAGCCAGTACGCGGTCGTCGCGCCGGCCGGACCGGCGCCGACCACGATGACGTCGGCGGTGGACTCGACGGCGGTCTCGGTCATGTGGGCTTTCTCCTGAGCGCGTCGGGGGTCATGGAGGTCGGCCCGACACTCCGTCACCTTCGGCGACGGATGCCGAACCCCGGCAGTCTACGGGGCCTTGAAGCCGCGGTGGAGGGCGACGATGCCGCCGGTGAGGTTGCGCCAGGCGACCTTGCTCCAACCGGCGCGCTGCAGTTCGGCGGCGAGCGCCGGCTGGTCGGGCCAGGCCCGGATCGACTCGGCGAGGTAGACGTACGCCTCCGGGTTGGAGGAGACCGCGGTGGCCACCGGCGGCAGCGCGCGCATCAGGTACTCGGTGTAGACGGTGCGCAGCGGCGTCCAGGTCGGGGTGGAGAACTCGCAGATCACCAGCTTGCCGCCGGGCTTGGTGACCCGGAGCAGCTCGCGCAGCGCGGTCTCGTACTCCTGCACGTTGCGCAGCGCGAAGGAGATGGTCACCGCGTCGAAGGAGTCGTCGGCGAACGGGAGCCTGGTGGCATCGCCCGCGGTGAGGGCGAGTTCGGGGTGGCGGGCCTTGCCCTCGGTGAGCATGCCGAGCGAGAAGTCGCACGGGACCACGTCGGCACCGGCCTCCAGGAACGGCAGCGAGGAGGTGCCGGTGCCCGCGCCGAGGTCCAGGATGCGCTGGCCCGCGACGGCACCCACCGCATCGGCCACCGCCCGGCGCCACAGCCGGGCCTGGCCCAGCGAGAGCACGTCGTTGGTGCGGTCGTACTTGGCCGCGACGTCGTCGAACATGGCGGCGACGTCCTGCGGCTGCTTGTCCAGATGGGCTCGGGTCACGACCCCATTGTTCACCTTGCGGGCCCGTCACCCGTCACCAGGGCTCACCGCAGAGCGCGGCGGCCCCCCTTGCGGCGCCGGCGGGACCGCTTCCCGTGCGTGATCGCGGGCATCCCCTCGGCGGCGAACGCCACCGCGAAGCCGCCCCGTCCGATCGTCCCGTCCGCCGGGTGGGCCCGCTTGAACCGTCGGATCCGGTACAGGCAGAGCACGCACAGCAGCACCGCCACCGGCACGCTGGTCTGCGCCAACCCGACGCCCACCGGCTGCGGATACCGCTTTCCGCACACCCGCACCGCGCCCGGGTCGTCCGCCGCGTGCTCCAGGCAGATCGCGTCGCCGACCTGGGCGTTCTCCGGCACCCACAGGTCCGCGGCGGCCAGCTTGCGGCCGTCCGCCAGGTAGCTGACCTGGCTGTAGGTGCCGCTGCCGCCCGGGAGTTGGGTGATCGTGCCCTGCACCCGCACCGGGTGCGCGTTGATCCGGTCCGCCTGGTCGGCCTGCCGCCAGCCCAGCAGGCACATCCCGAGCGCGACCACCGCGCTCAGCACCGCGCCGATGTACCAGCCGCGGCCCAGTCTCGGCCGAGCCGCCGCCGAAGCCGGGTACCCGGGCGGGCGGTCGGGGGTGGCGGCTCGCATGCGTCCTGTCCTGGCTCGGCAACGGGGGCTGAACCGGGATGTTATCCGCTGGCGGGTCCTCAGGTCACGGGGAGTCAGAACCCGCCGGTATGACCATCACCACGCCCCGCCTGCTTTCGGCCAGCGTCCGGGACACAGAACCACCGTGCGGGGCGCGGGACCACCACCGTCCGGGGCGCGGGACTACCGCTGCCCGGGGACGCAGGGACTACCGCCCGCGGTACAGCAGGCGTCCGCCCAGCACCGTCGCCAGACACGCTCCGCCGCGCTGCTCCCACTCCGCTACCGACCCGACCGCGAAGACCGCGAAGTCGGCCGGTCCGCCGACCGTCAGCGGCCGGTGCACGGCGGACGCCGGCGTCGCGTCCGCCAGCGGGTCGAGCTCGCCGGGAGCCGACGTGCCGTCACCGCCCAGCGGGTGCAGTCCGGATCGCGCCACGGCCGTGCGCACCGCCGCCCGTTCGAAGGGGCCGGTGACCGCGGTCGCGCCGTGGCCGAGCATCCGCTGCAGGCCGCGCCGGGCACTGGCGCCCCAGCGCTCGTCGGTCAGCTCCGCGGGGGGCGGCAGCGGCCGCTCCCCCGCCTCCTCGCGCGGGTCCGGGTGGTAGGCGTGCTCCAGCAGCCAGGCACCGTGCCGGTTGACCAGCCCCGGCACCAGCAGCCCGGGCCACTCCCGCACCCGCGCGCCGGCCACGTCCGCGAAGGGCCCGAGCCGCGCGATCGTCGCGCCGTCGACCAGCACCGCCCCGTCGACGATCGGCGAGGCGGTGGGGTCGGCCGGATCGGGCAGCAGCAGCGCGGCCCGGTGCAGCGTCAGCATGGTGAGGGTCGTCAGGAGGTGGCGAGGATCTTCAGCTCGGGGTGCGCGGTGCCGCCCTCGATCGCGGTGGAGGCGATGTGCGAGGCCACCCGCGGGTCGACCGGGTCGTTCGCCGGGTCGTCCAGCACCCGCAGGTGCTCGTAGGTGGTGGAGCGCTGCGCGGGCACCCGGCCGGCGGTGCGGATCAGGTGGATCAGCTCGTGCAGGTTGGAGCGGTGCTTGGCGCCGGCCGCGGAGACCACGTTCTCCTCCAGCATCACCGAGCCGAGGTCGTCCGCGCCGTAGTGCAGCGACAGCTGCCCGGCCTCCTTGCCCGTGGTGAGCCAGGAGCCCTGGATGTGCGCCACGTTGTCGAGGAAGAGCCGCGCGATGGCGATCATGCGCAGGTACTCGAAGACGGTGGCCTGGGTCGAGCCCTTCAGGTGGTTGTTCTGCGGCTGGTAGGTGTAGGGGATGAACGCCCGGAAGCCGCCGGTGCGGTCCTGCACGTCGCGGATCATCCGCAGGTGCTCGATCCGCTCGGCGTTGGTCTCGCCGGTGCCCATCAGCATGGTGGAGGTGGACTCCACGCCGAGCCGGTGCGCGGTCTCCATGATCTCCAGCCAGCGCTCGCCGGACTCCTTCAGCGGGGCGATCGCCTTCCGCGGACGCTCCGGCAGCAGCTCGGCGCCGGCGCCCGCGAAGGAGTCCAGGCCCGCGGCGTGGATCCGGGTGATCGCCTCCTCGATGGAGACGCCGGAGATCTTCGCCATGTGCTCGACCTCGGAGGCGCCCAGCGAGTGGATCACCAGCTGCGGGAACTCCGCCTTGATCGCCGCGAAGTTCTTCTCGTAGTACTCGACGCCGTAGTCCGGGTGGTGCCCGCCCTGGAACATGATCTGGGTGCCGCCCAGCTCCACCGTCTCCGCGCACCGCCGCAGGACCTCGTCCAGCTCCCGCGACCAGCCCTTGTCGCTCTTCGGCGGCACGTAGAAGGCGCAGAACTTGCACGCCGTCACGCAGACGTTGGTGTAGTTGATGTTCCGTTCGATGATGTACGTGGCGATGTGCTCCACGCCTGCGTACCGCCGCCGGCGCACCGCGTCGGCCGCCGCGCCCAGCGCGTGCAGCGGCGCCGAACGGTACAGCTCCAGCGCCTCGTCGGGGGTGATCCGGCCGCCCTCGGCCGCACGGTCCAGAACGGCCTGCAGCTCGGCGGCGGAAAGGTTCTGCTCGGACACCTTGCGGGCCTGCTTTCTTCATCGGAAGGGCGACCGAACCAGCCTACGCCAGCGTATTTCCGGGCCCGCTCACCCCTGCTTCCGCAAGTCCCCGGCCGGGTCGCTGCCCAACGGCGCCTCGCTGACCTGCAGATGGATCGAGGTCCCGTCACTCGCCGCGGTGTACGTCTGCTTCTCCGGGGCGCCGGTGCACCCGGCCCCGTCGCCGTCCGACCGCTCCTGCAGCACCACCTTCCCGGGCTCCGCGGACAGCAGGGTCAGCACGCCCGCGCAGACCGTGTCGCTGAGCTCCGAGGCGTTGCTGGTGCGGCCGACCTGCTCGCCGACCTTGCCGCCGGTGAAGGTGACGGTGAAGTTGGACTCCAGCGGCACGATCTTGGTGGTGATCGGGCCCTTCCAGGTGCCCAGGAAGGAGTCGGGAAGCGATTTCCCGTTGCCGCTCACGGCCGGCGACCCGGTGCTGCCGACCGGGGCGGCGGAGCTGCCGGTCCGCGGCGAGGGGTCGGCGGTGCCGCTCGGTTCGTCGGACGCCGAGGCGCTCGGGTCGTCCGAGGCGTCCGCGCCGTTCGAACCGCCGTCCGCCTGGTCCTGGCCGGGCGAGTGGGAGGACGAGGCCTCGGCCTGCCAGGGCAGGTTGTCGGTCGCCGCGAGCGTCCCGAACACCGTGGCCACCAGCACCGCGACGGCCGCCACCGCGCCCCAGATCCGGTTCCGCCGCGCCCGCCCGGTCGAGGTGACCGCGTCCGGCGCCCCGCCCGGGCCGCCGTCCAGCACCGTCGGCATCCGGTCGGCGAACCCGCCCGGACCGGTCGGCCCCCCGACGCCACTGCCCACCGGGTCGGCTGACGGCACGCGGGCTGACGGCAGGTCGGTTGACGGGCCGTTCGCACCGATGCCGGTCGCAGGGGTCCCAGCCGCGGGGGTGCCGAGCGGCGGTTCCGCCTCCAGGTCCAGCAGTTCGACGGCGGCGCGGCCCACGGCGGCGGCCAGGGCGGGCGGCAGCCAGCCGCCGGGACCGACGGCTCCGGCCGCGCCCGGGGCGAGCCGGGCGCGCAGCTCGGCGGGGGTGGGACGGCGGGCCGGGTCCTTGGCCAGGCAGTCGGCCACCACGGCGGCCAGCTCGCCGTGCAGCCCGGTGAGTTCGGGCTCCTCGTGGATCACCCGGTAGAGCAGGACGGCGGCGCTGACGCCCTCGCCGAACGGGGCCTTGCCGGTGGCGGCGAAGGCCAGCAGCGCACCGAGCGAGAAGACGTCACCGGCGGGGCCGACCGGCCGCCCGCCGGCCTGTTCCGGCGACATGAACCCGGGCGAGCCGACCACGTACCCGCTGTGGGTGAGCGCGGTGGCGGCGTCCAGCGCCCGGGCCACCCCGAAGTCGATCAGCCGCGGCCCGTCCAGGGTGAGCAGCACGTTGGACGGCTTGACGTCCCGGTGCACCAGTCCGAGCGTGTGCACCTGTTCCAGCGCCTCGGCCAGCCAGGCCCCGAGCGCGTGCACCGCGGGAGTGGGCAGCGGGCCGCCGCCGCGCACCGCCGTGCCGAGCGAGGGTCCGGCGACGTACCCGGTGGCGACCCACGGGCGGGGGCCCTCGGTGTCGGCGTCCAGCACGGGGGCGGTCCAGCGTCCGCCGACCTGCCGGGCGGCGGCCACCTCCTGACGGAACCTCGCCCGGAACTCCGGGTCGTCGGCGAGCTCCGAGCGCACCGCCTTGACCGCCACGGTCCGCCCGCCCGCCGTCCGGCCGAGGTACACCCGCCCCATGCCGCCGGCCCCGAGCCGCCGCAGCAGCCGGTACTCCCCGATCCACGACGGATCGTCAGTTCCCAGCCGCTCCACGCCACTTCCTCCCCGACCGGACCAATGGCCCCCCAATGGCCCGACAATCACAAAGTGATCGTCAGATCAGTCATTTCCCTCGACCTTCCCATAATGATCATCAGACCCATAATGATCACCGGGTCACCGGTCGCAGCCGTTCAGACCACCGCCGCGGGCACGGGCTCCCACAGCCGGATCTCCACATCCCCCGGGAAGCCGCTGTCATGCGCGACCCGGCGCGCGAACTCGGCGATCCCGGCGAGCTGCCGCTCCCCCAGCGAGAAGTCCAGCGCCTCGCTGAAGTACCGCTCCAGCAGCGGCGCGTCGAAGGCCTCCCAGCGCGCCGCCTGCTCCGCCACCATGGCGGCCTCGGTCAGCGAGAGGTCCCGGGACTCCAGGAACGCCCGGTGAACGGCGGCGGTCAGCTGGGGGTGCTGCTCGGCGTAGTCGCGGCGGGCCGCCCAGACCGCGAAGACGAACGGCAGTCCCGTCCACTCCTTCCACATCGCGCCCAGGTCGTGCACCGCCAGCCCCTGCCGGGGCGCCTGCTCGAGCGAGGCGCGCAGCGCCGGGTCGCCGATCAGCACCGCGGCGTCGGCGTCGGCCAGCATCGCGTCCAGGTCGGGCGGGCAGCTGAAGTACTCCGGCCGCACCCCCTCGCGCTCCTCCAGCAGCAGCCGGGCCAGCCGCACGGACGTCCGACTGGTCGAGCCGAGCGCCACCCGCCGGCCGTCCAGCTCGGCCAGCGGGCGCTTGCTGACGATCACGCAGGACATCACCGGGCCGTCGCTGCCGACCGCGATGTCCGGAAGCACCATCAGGCGGTCGGCGTTGCGCAGGTACTCCACGCAGGTGATCGGGCCGATGTCGAGTTCGCCGGCGACCAGCCGGTCGCTCAGCTTCTCCGGGGTGTCCTTGCTGAGGTCCAGATCGAGCAGGTTCCCGGTCCGCGCGAGGCCCCAGTAGAGGGGTAGACAGTTGAGGAACTGAATATGCCCGACCCGCGGCCTGACCGCCGCCGCCGGGTGGTCGGCATCCCGACTGCTCACCGTGTGCTCCCTTGCCGTTAGTGCTCCACCGGCAGGGTATGCCCGCTGATTGGGACGGCTCGCATCCGGTGCCCGACACACCGTCCCGCACCGTCGTTAGCCCCTGGTCGGGGCCGCGCCTGCGTGCTACCGTTCACGTCAGTTGCAGTTTGATTCCCCTTGCAGTACTTGGAGCCTGCGGAGCATGTAACCGCAGGCTTTTTGTAATTTTTCAGCAGTATCCGCATCAATTGAGCATTGATTGAGCACTGTGCGAAAAAACTCCGGACTCGTCCGGAGGCGGGGCGATCAGCGCAGCGGACCCGGGCGCCACAAGGTGTGGCGTCCACAACGTCCCTCGCAAGGAGAACGGTATGGCGACCGGAACCGTCAAGTGGTTCAACGCCGAGAAGGGCTTCGGCTTCATCGCCCAGGAGGGCGGCGGCCCCGACGTCTTCGTCCACTACTCCGCCATCAACGCGACCGGTTTCCGCTCGCTGGAGGAGAACCAGGCGGTCAGCTTCGACGTCACCCAGGGCCCGAAGGGCCCGCAGGCGGAGAACGTCGTCGCGATCTGACATCTCTTCACATCTGATCGCTCACGGCCCCTCGGGTCCGTAACGAGTTGCAGTTCCCAAGGGGGCCTCGCCGGCGGCGGGCCCCCTGCCCTTTTCCCGCCCGCACCACGCCTTTCCCTTCGGGCTTTCCCGGCAGGCCTTTCCCGGCAGGGCTTTCCCCGGCCGTTCTCCGGCCCGATCCCGCCCCCGATGCCATCCCCCGATCCCGGCTCGTTCTCCCGGCCCGTTCTGCGGGCTCGGTCTCCCGGCCTGTTCTCCCGGCTCGTTCTGCGGGTGCGATGCCGGCCTCCCGACCCGGTCGATCGGCCCGAGGGCCCCCGGGAGATCATCGAGCCATGGACCGAATCCGCGCCGCCCACCGCGCCCTCGACCGCGCCCTGCGCCGGATCGGTATCGACACCTACCTCGTGCTGCTGCTGTGCACCGTCGCCCTGGCCACCCTGCTGCCCGCCCGCGGCGCAGCCGCCACCGCCGCCGGTGACGCGGTCAAGCTCGCCGTCGCCCTGCTCTTCTTCCTGTACGGCGCCCGGCTCTCCCCGCAGGAGGCGCTGGCCGGCGCCCGGCACTGGAAGCTGCACCTGCTGATCCTCGGCTGCACCTTCGTGCTGTTCCCGCTGCTCGCCGAGGCCACCCGGCTGCTGCCCGACGCGGTGCTGCCCCCGCAGCTGTTCACCGGCGTGCTGTTCCTCACCCTGCTGCCGTCGACCGTGCAGTCCTCGATCGCCTTCACCTCGATGGCGGGCGGCAACGTCGCCGCCGCGATCTGCGCCGCCACCTTCTCCAGCCTGCTGGGCATCGTGCTCACCCCGCTGCTCGCCGCCTGGCTGCTCTCCGGCGCCACCGGGGTCGCGGTCGACGGCGGCCAGGTGCTGGACATCGTGCTCCAGCTGCTGGTCCCGTTCGCCCTCGGCCAGCTGCTGCGCCGCTGGGTCGGCCCGTGGATCGCCCGCCACCGGCTGGTCACCCTGGTGGTGGACCGCGGTTCGATCCTGCTGATCGTCTACGTCGCCTTCAGCGAGGGCGTCCGCGAGGGCATCTGGAGCCGGGTCACCGTCGCCCAGCTGGCCTGGCTGGCCGTCATCTCCCTGGCCCTGCTGGCCGCCGTCCTCGCCTTCACCCACCTCGCCTCGCACCGCCTCGGCTTCGCCCGCCCCGACCGGATCACCATCCAGTTCTGCGGCTCCAAGAAGAGCCTGGCCAACGGCCTCCCGCTGGCCACCATCCTCTTCCCCGCCACCACGGTCGGCCTGACCGTCCTCCCGCTGATGCTCTTCCACCAGCTCCAACTGATGGTCTGCACCGTCCTCGCCCAACGCTGGGCCCGGCAGGCGCGGTAAGCCACGCGCTCAGCCCAGCGGGGTGCGGTGCAGGCTGATCAGCAGGCGCCAGACGCGGCCGGCCAGTTCGTCCGGGGTGGCCTCGACCAGGCCGTGCAGCCAGTCGGCGAAGACGCCGGCGAATGCCGCGGCGACCGCGGACGCCACCAGCCCGGGTTCCGGTGCGCCCGCCAACTCGCGCTCGCGGCGGCTGTGTTCGCGCAGGTCGCGGTGGAGCACCTGCCCCAGCGGGCCGCCGCCGCCCGGGGTCATCAACTCCCGGTAGAGCCCGGCGTGCGGGGCCACCTCAGTGAAGAACTCCCCCAGCGCGGGCGGCGGGACGGCCGGGTCCGGCACCCCGCGCCAGGCGTGCAGCGCGTCCACCGCCGCGCGGACCACGTCCGCGCAGGCGTCCACGGCCAGCCCCGACAGGTCCGCGTAGTGCAGGTAGTACGTGGCCCGGCCGACGCCGGCCCGGCGGACCACCGACGCCACGCTCACCTCCGCCAGCGGACGGTCCGCGCACTCCGCGAGCAGCGCCGCCCGCAGTTTCGCCCTGGTCCGCTCGGCCCGCGGGTCCCCCGCCGCGGTGCGCCCCTCCGGCCGTCCGTCCGTACTCATCCGGTCATCATCGCTCATCCGGCGATGAGCACCGCGGTGAGCGCCAGCGCCCCCGGCACTGCCTGCGCGAACAGGATCCGCCGGTTCGCGGTCACCGCGCCGTACACACCCGCGACCACCACGCACACCAGGAAGAACACCCGCACCGCGAAGCCGGTCGGGTCGTCCGCGACCAGGCCCCACACCAGGCCCGCCGCCAGGAAGCCGTTGTACAGCCCCTGGTTGGCCGCCAGCGGCGCCGTCTTCCGGGCCAACTCCGCATCGAACCCCGACAGTTCACGCCCCGGCCGGCGCTCCCACAGGAACATCTCCAGCACCAGGATGTACGCGTGCAACGCGGCCACCAGGCCCACCAGCACCGCAGCCGTGATCCCCACTACAACCGCCTCCTCATCATGGACAGGCGTCCAGCATACATGGACGACTGTCCAGAATCCCTCCCGCTAAGGTGTCCGCGTGACTTCTCTGCCGGACAGTCCGCAGCGCCCCGTCCGCGACCTCGAGCGCGAAGCCGCCGTGACCCGCCTTCAGAACGCCTACGTCGAAGGGCAGCTCACCCACCAGGAGATGGACGAGCGCCTCCACCGGGCGCTCACCGCCACCACCCCCGCCGACCTCGCCGCGGCCACCGCCGCCCTCCCGGCCGAGGAACCCGCCCCGGTCTCCACCATCACCGCCGCCACCGGCCGGATCACCCGCCGCGGCGCGTGGCGCGTCCCCCGCACCCTCAAGGTCGACTCCGCGTTCGGCCGGGTCCGCCTCGACCTCTCGCGGGCGGTGATCGACCACCCCGTCACCGACATCGAGATCAACATCGGCACCGGCCGCGCGAGGATCACCCTCCCCCGCAACGCCGTGGTCGACTTCGAGGGCGTCCGCACCACCTGGAAGGACCTGCGCTACCGGCCCCCACGCCACCGCCCCACCCCCGACGCCCCGGTCATCCGCCTCACCGGAGTCATCGGCTTCGGCCGCCTCAAGATCCGCCACGCCAAGCACTGACCGCCCGCCCGAGGTCAGAACCCCGCCGTATCCACCCGCAGCCCGAACGGCTCCGGCAACGCGATCGGTTCACCGAACGGAAGCGGGCCGATCGCCCGCGTGTATCCGAGTTCGCCCGGCTCCGAGAAGAGCGTCCAGGCCCGGTCCCGCCGGTCGATCAGCAAGTACAGCGGCGCTCCGTACTCGGCGTACCGCCGCGGCTTCACGAGCCGGTCGGTGTCACCGTTCGAGTTCGAGGTCACCTCGACCACCAGCAGCGTCTGGTCCGGCAGCAGCGCGCCGCCGTCCTTGGCCAAGGTGCGCGGAACCACGGCGACGTCGGGGATGAACCAGTTGCTCGACCCTGGCAGATCGAGGTCGCCGGAGCCCATGATGCACTCGAGTTCCCGCACCTTCAGTCGGAGTTGGTCCCGAACGTCGTCGGCGACCGCCTCGTGGTCCCATCCCGGCGTCATGGGCGTGATGACTCCCTCGATGATCTGGACGCGGTCGCCCGCGTGGTGCTGGATCGCGTACTTCAGCGCCAGCTCCGGATCGACGCGGTCGTAGTGCCGCTCGCTCGGCAGTGCGGTCATCGGCCCCTCCTTCGCCGCCTCCACGCTATCGACCCGAATCCTCAACTCCCAGGATCCTCACCCCAACGAGCGACGGCCCGCACCGTGGGAGGGTGCGGGCCGTCGCGGCGGGTGGGGCGGTCAGGCGGCGACGGGGTCGCTCGCGGTCTGGGCCGGGATGGGGGTGGTGGGGCGGTCCTCGGTGAGGAGGTCGCCGGTGGGGGCGTTGTAGGCGGCGAGGTCGAGGGTCTTCTCGCGGGCGGAGACCAGGATCGGCACCACGACCTGCCCGGCCACGTTGGTGGCGGTGCGGATCATGTCGAGGATCGGGTCGATGGCGAGCAGCAGGCCGACGCCCTCCAGGGGCAGGCCCAGGGTGGAGAGGGTCAGGGTGAGCATGACGATCGCGCCGGTGAGGCCGGCCGTCGCGGCGGAGCCGATCACCGAGACGAACGCGATCAGCAGGTAGTCGCCGATGCCGAGGTCGATGCCGTACACCTGGGCCACGAAGATCGCGGCGAGCGACGGGTAGATCGCGGCGCAGCCGTCCATCTTGGTGGTCGCCCCGAACGGGACGGCAAAGCTCGCGTATTCGGACGGAACGCCCAGGCGCTCGGTGACGCGGCGGGTAACCGGCAGGGTGCCGACCGAGGAGCGGGAGACGAAGGCCAGCTGGATCGCGGGCCAGGCGCCCTTGAAGAAGTTCAGCGGGTTGAGGCCGCCGACGAAGCGCAGCAGCAGCGAGTAGACGCCGAACAGGACGATCGCGCAGCCGACGTAGACGTCGACGGTGAGGGTGGTGAACGGCTTGAGCAGGTCCCAGCCGTAGACGGCGACGGACTTGCCGATCAGGCCGAGGGTGCCGAGCGGGGCGAGCCGGATGACCCACCACAGGGCGGTCTGGGTGAGCTCCAGGACGGCCTCGGAGAGCTTGGCCACGGGGGCGGCCTTCTCGCCGAGCTTGAGGAGGGCCGCGCCGACCACCACGCCGAGGAAGACGATCTGGAGGACGTTCACCTTCAGGAAGGCGTCGGCGATGTTGGTCGGGATGATGCCGGTCAGGAAGTCGACCCAGCTGCCGGCCTTGTCGACGCCCTTGACGCCCTGGGTGGAGAGGTGGGCGCCCTTGCCGGGGTCGGTGAGCAGGCCGAGGCCGAGGCCGACGGCGACCGCGATCAGCGAGGTGGCGAGGAACCAGAACAGGGTGCGGGCGGCCAGCCGGGCGGCGTTGGTGACGTTCCGCAGGTTGGCGACCGAGACGATGATCGCGGTGAAGACGAGCGGCGGCACGGCCAGCTTGAGCAGTTGGACGAAGGTCTTGCCGATGGTGTCCAGGGTGGTCTTCAGCCAGGACACGTCGCCGGACCGGGCGATCCAGCCGAGCAGCAGGCCGAGGACCAGGCCGCCGACGATCTGGGCCCAGAACGGGGTGCGTCGGAGGCGTCCCAGCAGGGTGGGCGCGGGCGCGGTGGACATGGGTGTGCGACTCCGGGGGGAAGGGCGGTGACGGGGGGGAGGAGGCGGGGCGGCGGCACGGCGGACGCGGAAGCCGGGCTCACGGGCCCGGAGTTCCGACAGGGGAGGTGTCGGGGCGTCAGGAGAGGCGTGCCGCCCGCATACAGCCGCCGGAGCGACAGCGACACGGGCCGTCCACGGCGCCGGACAGACGCGGGCAGCGCGGCATGAGCGAGGTGCTCATCCCGGGCTGGTCAGCGGCGTCTGCGGCGGTCATGGCCGGAAGATTAGCAACAAACCTTTGAGATGTTCAAAGTACTTGTTTGAGGACGAGCTTTGACGCTCATCAGTTATACGTATAACTTGAGGGCACACACCGCCTGCCGAGAAGGACGCCCCATGGGCTACGCCGCGCTGCTCCGCGCCCCGCACGTCACCCGGCTCCTGGTGGGCACCCTGGTCGGCCGGCTGCCCGCCGGGATGACCGCCCTGGTGATCGCCCTCGCCCTGCGCGAGGCCGGCACCCCGTACAGCCGGATCGGCCTGGCCACCGCCGCGTACGCGATCGCCGCCGCGATCGGCGGGCCGGTGCTCGGCCGGATCGTCGACCTGACCGGGCAGCCCCGCGTCCTGCTCGCCTCCGCCGTCGCGGCCGGCGGCGGCTACGCGCTGCTCGCCCTCGCCCCCGGCTCCCCCGTCGCCGCCCCGCTCGGCGCGGCGATCGCCGGCCTCTGCATGCCCCCGCTCGAACCCTGCCTGCGCTCGCTGTGGCCGGACGTGGTCGACGAGGAGCAGCTGGACACCGCGTACGCCTTCGACTCCGCCTCGCAGCAGGTGCTGTACGTCGCCGGGCCGCTCGCCGTCGCCGGGATCGCCGCCGCGTTCGGCCCGTCCACAGCCCTGTGGACGGCCGCCGCGCTCGGCCTGCTCGGCGCGCTGGTGGTCGCCACCTCCGCCCCCGCCAGGGCCTGGCGGGCACCGAAGCGGGCCGCCTCCGCCGGGCTGCTCGGACCGCTCCGCTCCCCCGGACTGGTCCTGCTGCTGCTCGGCCTGGCCGGGGCCGGCTGGACGGTCGGCGCGCAGAACGTGCTCTTCATCGCCTACGCCGAACAGCACCCCGGCGGCCTGCCGGGCGGGGCCGGCACCCTGCTCGCCCTCGCCGCCCTCGCCGGGCTGCTCGGCGCGCTCGCCTACGGCACCGCGACCTGGAAGGCCGACACCGCCACCCGTACCTGGGTGCTGGCGCTCGGCATGGCCGTCGGCTACCTGCCGCTGTTGCTGCTGCCCGGACCGCTGCCGATGGCCGCCCTCGCCTTCCTGTCCGGCCTCGGCCTGGCCCCGCTGCTCGCCGCCGCCTTCGTCCTGGTCGCCGAACTCGCCCCCACCGGCACCGTCACCGAAGCCTTCGCCTGGCTGGTCACCCTCTTCGCCACCGGCAACGCCGCGGGCTACGCCGTCTCCGGCAGCCTGGTCACCACCTCCCTCCACGCCGTCGCCCTCTGCGCCACCGCCGGCATCACCCTCGGCGGCATCCTCCTCCTCACCACCCGCACCCGCCTCCGCCTCACCCCGGCCACCGCCACCGCCTGACGGCGGGTCTACGGATCGGGGATACACCGATCGTCTGACGGTCCAGGTCGGCGGAGCGCACCGCCCGGTCCCGACTCCTGCGAATCGACTCGCGTGTCGCCGCTGCCACCTGCTTGGATGCGCCGCATGACGACGAGGATCGAACTGCCTGCGGGCTACGAGGTGTCCACCGATGCGGCGCGGCTTGACCGGGGGGCGGTGCATCGGTGGTTGGCCGAGGAGTCGTACTGGGCGGCGGGGCGGGCTCGGGAGACGCAGGAGACCGCGATCGGGAACTCGCTCAACTTCGGGGTGTACGAGGTGGGGAGCGGGGCGCAGGTGGGGTACGCGCGGGTGGTGACGGACGGGGCGACCTTCGGGTGGCTGTGCGACGTGTTCGTGGCGGAGGAGGCGCGGGGGCGGGGGCTGGGCACGGCGCTCGCCGCCGCGGTGCGGGACCACCTGGCGGGGATGGGGCTGCGGCGGCTGATGCTGGCGACCCGGGACGCGCACGAGGTGTACGCGAAGGTCGGGTTCGAGCCGATGGCGGCGCCGGAGAAGTGGATGATCATCGGCGCGCAGTGACGCACCGTCAGGCGGACGTGGAGCGGCGCACCAGCAGCGTGGTGGCGAGCGGCGCGGTCGCCGTCGGCGGGGCGCCGTCCAGCAGCGCGACCAGGGTGGCGAGTCCGGTGCGGCCGAGCTCTTCGCCGGGCAGGTCGACGGTGGTGAGCGGCGGGCTGAGCAGTTCGGCGACCGGGATGTTGTCCATGCCGACCACCGAGAGGTCGGCGGGGATCCGCAGCCCGAGGTCGGCGGCGGCCCGGTAGACGCCGGAGGCGACCACGTCGTCGTCGCAGACCACCGCGCGGGGGCGGTCGGGGCCGGCCAGCAGCTCGCGGGCGGCCTGCTCGGCGGCCTTGCTGCCCTCGTTCAGGCTGACGCCGACCTCCAGGACGTCGAGGTCCGCGCCGGCCGCCTCGAACGCGGCCTGCCGCACCCGGAAGGTGTACGCGGAGTGCACCGAGCGCAGGCGGCCGATGCGGCGGTGGCCGAGCGCGGCGAGGTGGTCGACGGCGGCCCGCATGCCGGTGGCGAGGTCGAGTTCGACGGTGGGGCGGCCGGGGTTGGCGGCGGGGTCGGCGTCCAGGTAGACGGCGGCGGTGTCGGCGGGCAGCTCGCCGAGCTGGCGGTCGTCCGGGGAGCAGATCAGCAGGCCGTCGAAGCGGCCGGCGCCGGCGGCCTCGGCGAGGGTGGCGGCGTCCCAGCCGCTGCTGACGACGACGGCGAGGCCGTGCCGGGCGGCCTCCTGGTGGACGCCGGTCAGCACCCGGCCGAAGAACGGGCCGAGCAGGTTGGGGACGGCGAGCAGCACCATGCCGCTGCGGCCGAGCCGCAGTTGGCGGCCGGCCGCCTGCGGGCGGTAGCCGAGTTCGCGGGCGGCCCG
Organism: Kitasatospora sp. NPDC049285; assembly: GCF_040678815.1. Classification (NCBI taxonomy): domain Bacteria; kingdom Bacillati; phylum Actinomycetota; class Actinomycetes; order Kitasatosporales; family Streptomycetaceae; genus Kitasatospora; species Kitasatospora sp. NPDC049285. The sequence continues at coordinate 82,081 of NZ_JBFAQR010000022.1, forward strand.
GTGGATGCGCTCGCGGGTGGCGTCGGAGACCCGGTGGCCGGTGGTGCCGGAGAACACCAGGGAGACGGTGGCCTGGGAGACGCCGGCCAGCCGGGCCACGTCCCGGCCGGTCGGGCGGCGGCGCGCCGCGTCGCCGGACGGGTGGTCCGACACGTCGTCAGCCGGCCTGCGCCTGCTGGGCGGCGGCGCGGGCGGCGTCGTCCGCCGCGTCCTCGGCGGCGTCCCGGTCGGCGGCGCGGGCCTTGCGGGACTCGACGCGCTCCGCGATCTGCGCGGACATCTCGTCACGCTGCTTGCTGAGGACCACGTAGCTGATCGCCGAGGAGGCCACGGCGGCCAGCGCGAAGAGGATCAGCACGCCGAGCGAGCCGACCACCGGGATGACGCCGAAGTGGCCGAGCAGCAGCGCGACCAGCAGGCAGCCCAGGAAGATGCTCACCCGCAGGGAGGTGTAGCGGAGCGTCGCGTGGTTCTTGCTGCTCACGGGGCTTCGTCCTTCACTGCCGGGTGGCGCGACGGTGCGCGCGGGGGTAATGGCCCTCCCAGTGAAGCACGACCTCACACCCGTCGGTCGCGCAGGTCGAGCCACATCGTCACGTCGTCGCGCTCGTCGCCGGGCGCGACCCGGATCCCGCCCGGCACCCGGCCGACCTCGACGTAGCCGCTGCGGCCGTAGAAGGTCTCCAGCCCGTGGCCGCCGCGCAGGGTCAGCCGCAGCCCGGACAGGCCCCAGCCGCGGGCCACCCGCTCGGCCTCGGCGAGCAGTTCGGCGCCGTAGCCGAGGCCCTGGAAGTCGGGGTGCACCATGACGCGCTTCAGCAGCCGCCAGTGGTCCATCAGGTCGAAGCGCATGGACTCGAAGAAGACCACCGCGGCCAGCCGCCCGTCCGGCGCGTAGCCGACCAGCAGTCGGTCCGGGCCGAGGCCGTCGAACTGCTTCTTCGCGGTCGGGCCGACGTCCTCGACGGTCACCGGCGGGACGAAGCCGACGGCGCCGCCGGCGTTGGACACGTCGGTCCACAGCGCGACCACCGAGGCCTGCAGGTCGGGGGTGGGCTCGGGGTCGAGAACGAAGCGCAGCGTCATGGTCGTCCAGGCTACGCGGTCATTACCGCGGTCTGCTTCACCCGGCGCAGGGCCACGCAGCACCCGACCGCGATCACGCACAGGGCGCCGGCCGCGTACCAGGTGGCGTCGTAGTCGCCGAACCGGTCGCGGGCCAGGCCGGCCAGGCCCGCCACCGCGGCGGCGCCGATCTGGTGGGCGGCGAGCACCCAGCCGAAGACGATCGGGGCGTCCTGCCCGAAGTAGCGGCGGCAGAGCGCGACGGTGGGCGGGACGGTGGCGACCCAGTCCAGGCCGTAGAAGATCACGAAGGCGAGCAGCGGCGGGCGCAGCGCGTCGCCGAACAGCTGCGGCAGGAAGAGCAGCGAGAGGCCGCGCAGCGCGTAGTACGTGATGAGCAGGCGGGTGGAGTCGAAGCGGTCGGTGAACCAGCCGCTGGCGATGGTGCCGACCACGTCGAAGACGCCGACCAGGGCGAGCAGCGAGGCGCCGGTGGTGACGGGCATGCCGTGGTCGTGCGCGGCGGGGATGAAGTGGGTGCCGACCAGTCCGGCGGTGGTGGCACCGCAGATCGCGAACGAGCCGGCCAGCAGCCAGAACGGGGTGGTGCGGGAGGCCTCGCGCAGCACCCGCAGCGAGCGGACCAGCGCGGAGCCGTCGGTCCGCGGGGGCGGCGGTTCCTCGGTGGCGCCGTAGGGCAGCAGTCCGAGGTCGGCGGGGCGTTCGCGCATCAGCACCAGGACGGGGACGGCGACGGCGGTGGCGGCGAGCGAGATCACCACGACGGCGGTGCGCCAGCCCTGGTGCTCGACCAGCGCGGCGAGCACCGGCATGAAGACCAGGTTGCCGGCCGCGCCGGCGGCGGTCAGCACGCCGGTGACCAGTCCCTGCCGGGCCTGGAACCAGCGGCCGGAGATGGTGGTGGCGAACGCGCCGGCCATCGAGCCGCTGCCGAGTCCGACCAGCACTCCCCAGCACAGGATCAGCTGCCAGGGCTGCGTCATCAGGATGGTGAGGCCGGAGCCGGTGGCTATGGTCAGCAGCGCGCAGACCACCACCAGGCGCACCCCGAAGCGGTCCATCAGGGCGGCGGCGAACGGGGCGGTGAGGCCGTAGAGGGTGAGGTTGACCGAGACGGCGCTGGAGATGGTGGCGTGCGACCAGCCGAACTCGTTGTGCAGGGCGTCCATCATCAGGCCCGGCGCGGAGCGGAATCCGGCCGAGCCGACCAGGACGACCAGCGAGACGGCGGCGACCACCCAGCCGTAGTGCAGCCGGGGGGTGCGGCGGGGCGGGGCGGGGCGGTCGGCCTGCTCGGCGGTGGTGGTCAGTTCTGTCACCTGCCCGAGTCTCCCGGCCGGGGCCCCGCCCGCGCGACGGGGTTTGCTGCCAAAGAACGCACAGATCCTGACGCCGGGCCGGCGGTTCAGTGTCCGCCGGCCACCGGGAGGCCGTCGGGGACCCGGCGCAGGTTGCGGATCGGCGGGCTGAGCAGCAGCGCCGCGGCGGTGCCCACGGTGACCAGGCCGCCGAGGGCCAGCACCTGGTGGGCACCGAAGGCGTTCATGGCGGGTCCGGCGAGCGCGGAGCCGAGCGGGAACATGCAGACCGAGCCGGCCACCTCGTAGGCGTGGATGCGGTTGAGCACCTCGCCGGGCACCTGGGTCTGCACGCTGGTGGCCCACATGACGCCCCAGAAGCTGATGCCGATTCCGGAGACCAGCTGGGCGGCGCCGAGCACCGGCCAGGGCAGGTCGAGGGCGAAGGCGAACTGCTGGACGGGGAAGGCGAGGACGGCGACCGCGCCGGCCGCGAGCGGGCGGGCCGGCTTGATCCGGATCGCGATCAGGCCGCCGACCACGGTGCCGGCGCCGAACATGCCGTAGAGGACGCCGTAGACGGTGGCGCCGTGCTGCGGGATCACCAGGCCGGCCACGATCGGGTTGAGCGGGCCCCAGGACAGCACGGTGAAGGCCATCCAGATCACGATCACGCCCCACATCCAGCTGCGGGCGCGGAACTCGTGCCAGCCGACCACCAGGTTGCGCCACAGGCTGTCGCCGGGCGGCGGGGCGGGGACCGGGCCGAGCCGCAGCGCGAGCAGGCAGGCGGCGCTGACCGCGTACATCACGGCGGCGATCACCATCACCCAGCCGCTGGAGGCGGCGGCCAGCACGCCGGCCAGCGGGGGGCCGGCCAGGGTGGTGAGCGCCTCGGAGATCCGCAGCACGCCGTTGGCGCCCTGCACGTCGCGGGCGACCAGCGGGACGGTGGAGGCCGCGCCGGGCTGGAACATGGCGGCGGCGGTGCCGGCCAGAGCGAGCAGCAGGTAGAGCTGCCAGAGCTGGTCGACGCCGCGGAAGAACAGCACCGCGAGCAGCACCCGGGTGGTCAGGTTGAGCAGGTCGGCGAAGATCATCAGCCGCCGGGCGGTGAACCGGTCGGCGAGCACCCCGCCGACCAGCACCAGACCGGCGAACGGGGCGAGCAGGAAGGCCATCGCGTAGCCGACCGTGGAGGCGGAGTGGCCGGAGGTCAGCAGGCCGGTGGTGACGGCCACCGGGAGCATCGCGTCGCTCAGCAGGCCGGCCGAGCGGGCGGTGAAGTAGAGCCGGAAGTTGCCGGACCAGATGGCCGGGCCGACGGGGGTGCCGAGCGGTGGGGCGGAGACGGCGGGGTGCAGTTCGGGTGCGGTCACGGCCTCAGTTTTGGTGTAGACCACCACCGTTTTCCAGTGATTTTGGGTCACGATGCGGCTTCCCCGCGGAGCCCGGACGGCAGCCCGCCGTGCGCACCCCGAGCACGGCACGGCGGACCGCCGTCCAGGGTGGCGTCCGTGCCCTGAAGCAGCGACGCCGCGCCCCGTGTTCGCCGAGGTTCCGGGCGGCGGCAGCCAACGACCCCCTGTGTCGGCACCGCCCGGTCTCCCTCGGCGTCCCCTCGCAACGGAGCGCCGCACCCAAGAGTGATCAGTCGGATACGTCACGTCAATGGGTTGTCGGAAATTCGGAAGGATCAACGGAGGCGCGGGCGGCGCGCGACCGGCGCGGCCGAGCGGATCAGCGCGCCGAGGCCATCGGCTCGGCCGCGGCCACCGGCTCCAACGCGTCCGCGCAGAGCGCCGGGCCGGAGCGGTCGATCTCGCACCAGACCCGCTTGCCGGAGCCGTCCGGGTACCAGCCCCAGCGCTCGCACAGCAGCTCCACCAGTTCCAGGCCCCGGCCGTTGGTGGCGTCGGCGTCCGGGCCGGCGTGCCGGGGGGCGGGCGCGTCGTGGCTCGCGTCGGCCACCTCCACCCGCAGCGCCGCCGACGGGGCGTCCGCCCCGACCGGCAGGATCAGCCGCAGCACGGCCGGACAGCCGGTGTGCACCACGGCGTTGGTGACCAGTTCGGAGACCACCAGCACCAGGGTCTCGGCCACCGGCGCGTCCGGGGAGATCCCGTTGCCCTGCAGTCTGGCGCGCACCCAGCGCCTCGCGCGTCCGACCTCCGCCGGGTCCGCCTGGACCGCCAGCTGTACCTGAAGTACCTGCACCGTTCCACCACCCGCACTCGGTATTCGGCCCGCCATGGCATCGACACGAATACGCCTCAGGATGATTCCGTCGCGGGGGCGGAGCAAGAGCTTCGGGCATATTCCAGCGTTCGGGGGACGGCGCGGTGCATACTGTCCCGCTCACCTTGCCGGGCTTCGCACGACCGGTCGGTGCCGCTACCCCGCGGGTGCTAAGACCGTACCGCCAAAGGGCGTTCGCCCCTGGCGCGCCACGAGCGAACAACCCCTCCTACATATGTCCAGCGCGCCTCGAACGCCGGACGCGCGCGCCACCCGGCGCGCGCGTCGTGACCGCTCGTCAGACCTGAGCCGCCGTCAGGCGAAGACCACCGTCCGCGAACCGTTCAGCAGCACCCGGCGCTCGCTGTGCCACTTCACCGCGCGGGCCAGCGCCTGGCACTCGACGTCGCGGCCGATCGCCACCAGCTGGTCGGGGGTGACGTCGTGGGTGACCCGGGCGACCTCCTGCTCGATGATCGGGCCCTCGTCCAGGTCGGCGGTGACGTAGTGCGCGGTGGCGCCGATCAGCTTGACGCCACGGGCGTGCGCCTGGTGGTACGGCTTGGCGCCCTTGAAGCTCGGCAGGAAGGAGTGGTGGATGTTGATCACGCGGCCGGACAGCGCCTTGCACAGGTCGTCCGAGAGCACCTGCATGTAGCGGGCCAGCACCACCAGGTCCACCCGTTCCTCGGCGACCAGGTCGAGCAGCGCCTGCTCCGCCTCCGGCTTGGTGTCCCGGGTGACCGCGATGTGGTGGAACGGGATGCCGTACGACTCGGTCAGCTCGCGGAAGTCGGTGTGGTTGGAGACCACTCCGACGATCTCCACCTGCAGCGCGCCGATCCGGGTGCGGAACAGCAGGTCGTTCAGGCAGTGCCCGAACTTGGAGACCATCAGCAGCACCCGCATCCGCTCCGCGGACTCGTGGATCTGCCAGTCCATCCGGAACGAGGCGCCGATCGCCGCGAAGCTGGCCCGCAGCTTCTCCGCCGTCACCGGCTCCTCGGCGGAGAAGTGCACCCGCATGAAGAACAGCCCGGTCCCGGAGTCGCCGAACTGCTGGCTGTCGATGATGTTGCAACCCGTCATGAACAGGTAGCTGGAGACCGCGTGCACGATGCCCTGCTTGTCTGGGCAGGACAGCGTGAGGACGTACTGGGAGCTGGCGGTCTCTTCCATCGTGCGGGGGCCCCGTTTCTCGGCTCGGGTCTTGACAGCGGGGGACCAGCCTGGCACAGATCGGCCCGGCCGTGTTCGGCTGCCCGCCACCCGAGACCGCCGGGGTTCAGAGGGTCGCGGTCAGCTCCCGCAAGGCGTCCAGGCCCACCGGCGGCAGGTCCGGGTCGTCGCCGTCGTTGACCGCCAGCCGGAAGTGCGCCTCGCGGGCCGCCTGCACCGCCTCCGGCCAGTCCTGGTGGCCGAGGAAGAGCGCCGCCGGGGAGTCCGGGCCGACCTGGTGGACGATCCGCAGCACCCGCAGCACCGCCGCGTCCACCGCGACCGCCTCCGCGGAGTCCCGGAAGATCGAGCCGACGTACTTCTCCGCCGACCAGCGGTCCAGCCAGCTGTCCTCGACCAGGCGGTACACCGCGTCGGCGAGGTCGCCGTACCCGGCGACCTGGCCGTGCAGCCAGGCCGCCTGCTGGAAGCCGGGGTCGGAGAGCATGTGCAGCGCCGAGCGGATCCGCGCGCGCCAGCGCCACCAGGGCAGGTCAGTCAGGGGCATGCCGCCCATCGTGCTTGAGCGGCCGCCGGTTCGAGAAGAGGTTCGGGCAGACCGATACCGAGAATCCATGCTGTCTGACACGGGAAACGATCGTACGTTCCCGATCCGTACGACTTCTACACGCGTCACCGATCGTCACCTCCCCGTGTTCCTCCCCCGTTGGCGATCAGTTCACATTGCGTCCCTCTCGGCTTGCCCGGCCCCGACCAGTCTTGGTCAGCCGAACCTGCGCAATGGAGCACGGGACACCCAGCACGTCCAGGGAGGAACAGAGCAGCATGACGCGGACCGGATCCCCCCACCCGCTACCCGCCGTCACCACCGGCCGCCGCCGCACCGTGGCAGCCCTCGCGGCCAGCGCCGCGCTCCTCCCCGCACTCCTGTCCACCGCCGCCTGCGGCGGCCCGGCCGTCGCCGACGCGACCGGCCAGGAGGTCACCGTGATGACCTGGGCCCCGTCCGGCACCGGAGCCTCCGACCGTCCCGGCATGACCGCGCTCGCCGACGCCATCGGCCGCGAGCTCAACTCGCACGGCGGCCTCGACGGACGCAAGGTCCGCGTCCTCACCTGCAACGAGCACGACAGCGCCGACGGCGCCACCGCCTGCACCCGCCAGGCCGTGGACGCGAAGGTGGTCGCCGTGGTCGGCTCCGCCAGCCAGTTCGGCACCAACTTCATGCCCGTCCTCGATGACGCCGGCATCCCCTACCTCGGCGGATACGGCCTCTCCAGCCCGGAGTTCACCAGCCCGCTGTCCTACCCGGTGGCCGGCGGCATGCCCGCCCTGATCGCCGGCAGCGGACGCCAGCTGGTCGACGCCGGCTGCAAGCAGATCTCGCTGATCCGCCCCGACACCCGGGCCGGCGACGCGCTGGTCGGCTACCTCACCGGCGCGGTCAAGCAGACCAACATCAAGCTCACCGACGTCAAGGCGCCGGAGAAGTCCAACGACTACTCCTCCTACGCCCGCAAGGCGATCGGCGACGACAAGTCCGGCAACTGCGTGCTCAGCGCGCTCGGTTCCGAGCCCACCTCCAACCTGCTCGACCCGTACCGCCGCGCCAACCCGAAGAACACCCAGCTCGCCTCGGTGATCGGCTCCTTCCAGCAGTCCGTGGTCGACTCCACCGGCGGCGACAACGGCCCGCTGCGCGGCGCGTACGCCACCGGCTGGTTCCCGGCCGAGAGCTCCAGGGTCTGGGACGCGCTGCGCAACACCGCCCACACCTTCGGCGGCGGCGCCACCATCGACGTCGCCGACCCCGGCGTGCAGACCACCTGGGTCGCCTACGAGGTGCTCCGGCAGGCGGTCGGCCGGATCGACAAGAGCAAGCCGCTCACCGCCAAGGCCCTGCGCGCCGTGCTGGACAGCGGCGAGCCGATCGACACCGCCGGCGCGACCCCGCCGCTCGGCTGGGGCATGACCAACATGCTCCCCAGCGCCGACTCCCCCCGCCTGGTCAACACCTCGGTGACCTTCCAGCAGGTCCAGGGCGGCCGCCTGGTCGAGCAGCGCCAGGGCTTCACCGACGTCCGCTGGGTCCTCACCAACGGCAAGCCCCCGGCGTAAGCAACTCGCAGCGCAGGGGCTACCACCAGGGGCGCGAGGAACTGCGCGAAGCGGAAGGCATAGACGGCAAGATCCGCCCGGCGAGGGAACTCCCTCCCCGGGCGGATCTCGTGCGTTACAGCTCGCTCGCACCCTTGTTCGGCAGCCCCGTCTTCGTGGCGATCGCCCCCCACAGCCCCGCCGCCTGCTCCTTCGCCGTCGTGGCGGAGCCACTCGCGGTGTTGCCGTTGCGGTAGTGGTCGTTGTCCTTCGCCTTGCCCGCGTCGCAGCCGGCGACCAGGTCACCGGCCCACAGGGCGTACTCGGAGTCCGCGCCGGAGGAGGCCTGCCAGGCCTTCTGCAGCTGCTCCACCAGCTTCGCGCCGTCGGGGAGTTGATCGACCTTCAGGTCGCCGAGCTTCTTCAGCAGGTCCTGCCGCTGGGAGGCGGCGGCGGTCAGCGCGGCCTGGGCGTCGGGCAGGCCCTGGCACTTGCCGACGGCGGTGACCGCGTTGACCACCGAGGAGCGGCTGGAGCTGGCGGTGCCGAGCAGGTCGGACATCGCCTGCGCCTGGGCCTTCATCTCGGGGGTGACGGCGCCGGAGCTGGCGCCGGTCGAGGGGGCCGAGGACTTCTGCGCGACCGTGGTGCCCTTGTCCTTGCCGGAGTCGCCGCCGCTGGAGAGCACGCCGATCAGGACCGCGATCAGCGCCACACCGGCGACGCCCGCCCCGATCAGGATCTTCGGGTCGACCTTGCGGCGCTCCTCCGCGGACGCCCAGGACGGTGCGGCCGGGGCCTCGGGCTGCGGCGGGTAGCCGGGCTGCTGGCCACCGTACGACGGGTACTGCTGGGGCTGCTGCGGGGCGGCCTGGTACTGCTGGGGCTGCTGCTGGCCGCCGAAGGTGCCGCCGTAGCCCTGCGGCGGGGTGGGGGCCTGCCCGGCGGCCGGGTAGGCCTGCGGGGCTCCGCCGACCGCGGGGTCGGCGTTCGGGTACGGCGGCAGGTACTGGGTGGCCGGCGCCGGGTCGGCGGCGGGGGCCGCGGCGGGCTGCTGCGGCGCGCCCCAGTACTCGGGGGCGCCGCTCTGCCCGAGCGGCGGCGCGCTCTGCTGCTGCGGGACCGCGGGCTGCTGCTGGGCGGCGGCGCCCGCCGGGTTGCCCTGGCCGTCTCCGGCGGGTTCCGGTCGGAACAGGTCGTCCAGATTGAACTCGCCGGAATTGGGATACGAGCGGCGCTGGCTCAACGCGATTCCTCACCTGTGCACGGCACCGGGATCCCGGGCCTTTCGGTCGCCCGCCGATTTGCTGACGACAGGCCACAACTGCGTGCCCACGCTACCGGTTCACCGGCACAGGTGACTACGTGGGCCGGGGTGTTCTGTGCTAGGGCTTCACGTCACACCCCGGCGGAGCCGGCGTTCCGGCCGTCCGTCAGGCGGCCTCCCCGTCCATCCGGGCGTGGAACTCCCGTACCGCGCGGTGTCCGCGGTACGGCTCCAGCCGGATGCGGAAGTCGTCCAGGTACTCGACGCCGCGGTTGGAGCGCAGTCCGCTGAGCAGCCGGACCGCCTCGGTGCCGGTCTCGCAGGCGCGTTCCAGGTCGCGCTGCTGGAGTTGGGCGGTGGCGAGCAGCACCAGGTCGACGGCGCGGCGGCGGACCCGGTGCGCCGGGTGCAACTCCAGTGCGGTGCGGGCGTACTGCTCCGCCCGCTCGCCCTGCTGCAGGTCGCGGTGACAGTGCGCCAACTCGTCGGCCAGGTAGGCCTCGTCGAAGTGGACGATCCAGTCGGGGTCGTCGGCCGGGTTGCGCCGCTCCATCGCGGCGAGCGCCTTGGCCGCAACGTGCTCGCAGGCGTGGGCGTCGCCGAGCAGGGCGTGGCCCCGGGCCTCGGCGGCGTAGAACATCGCCATCGCGGTGGGGGTGGCGACCGTGCGGGCGCCTTCCTGGGCGGCGCGGGCGAGTTGGGCGATCTCCCGGGGGTTGCCGAGGGTCGCGGCGAGGTGGCTCATCGAGGCGGCGAGCACGTAGCCGCCGTAGCCGCGGTCGTCGGCGGCCTGGGCGAGGCGCAGCGCCTGGATGTAGTAGCGCTGGGCCAGGCCGGGTTGGCCGGTGTCGACCGCCATGTAGCCGGCCAGCTCGGTCAGCCGGGCGACCGCGCCGAAGAGTTGACGGCCCGTCTCCTCGCGGTAGGAGCCGCCGAGGAAGCCGGAGACCACGCTGTTGAGGTAGTGCACCACCACGGGGCGCACGTGGCCGCTGCCGAAGCGGTGGTCGAGGTCGACCAGCATCTGCGTGGTGGCGCGGATCGCGGCCACGTCGGCCAGGCCGACCCGGGTGCCGCCGGCCCGCGCGACCACCGGGTCGGGCGGGGTGATCAGCCAGTCCCGGCTGGGTTCGACCAGCGCGGAGGCGGCGACCGTGGTTCCGGCCAGGAAGTCGCGCTTGCCGACGTCACTGCGCCAGAGTTCGCAGATCTGTTCGAGCGCGGTGGTCAGGCTCGGCGCGAACTGCAGGCCGACGGCGGAGCTCAGGCTCTTCCCGTCGGCCATGCCGATCTCGTCCACGGTCACGCCGCGGCCGAGTTTGCGGCCGAGCGCCTCGGCGATCACCGCGGGGGCCTGCCCGCGGGGCTGCTGCCCGCGCAGCCACCGGGCGACCGAGGTCTTGTCGTATCGCAGGTCAAGGCCGTGTTCGGCGCCGCAGAGGTTGACCCGGCGGGCGAGGCCCGCGTTGGAGCAGCCCGCTTCCTGGATCAGCTGCTGTAGACGCTCGTTCGGCTCTCGTGCGACGAGTGGTCTCGCGGCCATGGGATTTTCTCGCCTCCCCAACGCCGTCCGGACCCGACCGGAGGGCGACGACTGTGCAACACCATGCGGAATACCCACGGTGACGTACCCACTCCCCACGCGCCCGGGTGAATGCCTCTGTGCGCCCCCACTGCGCCCGTTACCGCCCCTGTTCGCCCGGGGCCCCTCGACCAGGATCACCGTCCCGGGTGACAACGCGGATCCCGTTCGAACCGCTCGGCCGGGGGCCGTAACCCGCACTCACGGACGGTAGTTGTGCAGCACGTGGACAACACCCCAGGAGCCCCCGAACAGAACCTGCCCCCGCTGCTGCTCGAAGCCGTCCGCTACGCCGAGGACCGCCACTGGGAGGTGGCCCCCGGCACCTGGCTGATCGACGGCGACGGGCCGACCCGCTGCTCGTGCGGCGAGCCGCAGTGCGCGCTCCCCGGGGCGCACCCGACCGGCCAGGACTGGCGGCGCCGGGCCAGCGCCGGCCCCGGCGTGGTCCGCAAGTGGTGGACGGAGAACCCCGACGCCTCGATCCTGCTGCCCACCGGCCGGGCGTTCGACGTGCTGGACGCGCCGGAGGTGGCCGGCTGCCTGGCGCTGGCCCGGATGGAGCGGATGGGGTTGCAGCTCGGCCCGGTGGTCGCGGTGCCGGCCGCGCCGGGGCGCACTGGGCGGCGGCTGCACTTCCTGGTGCTGCCGGGGGTGGTGGACAAGCTGCCCGACATGCTGCGGGCGATCGGCTGGTCCCCGGACCGGCTGGACCTGGTGGCCCGCGGTGAGGGCGACTGGGTGGTCGCCCCGCCGTCCCGGGTCGGCGGCTACGCCTCCGCGCAGTGGGCCCGTCCGCCGTCCGCGCTGAACCGCTGGCTGCCGGACGCGGCCGAGCTGGTCAGCCCGCTCGCGTACGCCTGCGGGCGGGAGCCGTCGTCCGCACGCCCCGTGGAGCGCGCGGCCGCCGCCGTGCGCTGACGCCCCGAGTTTGCCCTCCGCCGATCCGGTGAGGGCGCACCGCGCGACACCCTGCGCGGCAGCGACGGGCCCGGCCTCCCAACCGGAGGCGGGGCCCGTCGTTCGCACGTCCGGACGCCGATCCTCCGGAAAGGAACGGTGTACCCGCAGGTCAACGGGGCAAGCCCACCGATCGGGTGACAGCGCTCAAGGATTGGCCGCAGCTGCCGAGGGGATCATCTCCAGCGTCAGCACGGGGCGGACGGAGCGAAGGGAGTGAGGCCCGAGGGAGTGAGGGACGCAGTGCCCGAGGGGCTGCCGGGAGGGCGTTCGGACGGGGAAGCCGAATGCGGCAGCGGGAGGGAGGCCGGGGCGGCGGCGCGGGGAGCCGCCTCCCGGCCACAGCGGGAGGGGATCGGCGGGGGACACCGGAGGGGAACCGGCGGGGGAACGGGGAGGAGCGGGAGGGACGGGAGGGAACGCGCGGGGCCCGGTGCGGGGACACACCGGGCCCCGAGGCGTGCCGCACGCGGGACGACCGCGGAACGCAGCGCGCTGGCGCCGCGACGACGGGCGGGAACTACGGGCTGTGGGCTACCGGCGACCGGCTACGGCTGGGCGACGAAGACGTGCGCGGCGATCTCCTTGCCGAGCTCGGCCGCGCTCTCGCCGCTGCCCACCAGCACCCCGCCGGAGGCGGGCGAGACCCGCACCGTGGCGCCCGGGCGGACCCCGGCGCGACGCAGCGTGCGCATCAGCTCACCGTCGGTCTGGATCGGCTCGCCGATCCGGCGCACCACGACGTCGGCGCCGTCCGCGGCGACCACGATGTGCTCCAGGGTGACCAGCCCCGCGTCGTAGCCCTCGCCCTCGGCCTTGGTGTCGCCGAGCTCGTCCAGCCCGGGGATCGGGTTGCCGTACGGGGACTGGGTGGGGTGGCCGAGCATGGCGAGGACCTTGCGCTCGACGGTCTCGCTCATCACGTGCTCCCAGCGACAGGCCTCCTCGTGGACCTGCTCCCACTCCAGGCCGATCACGTCGACCAGCAGGCACTCGGCGATCCGGTGCTTGCGCATCACCCGGACCGCCAACCGGCGGCCCTCCTCGGTGAGTTCGAGGTGCCGGTCCTCGGCGACCTGGAGCAGGCCGTCGCGCTCCATCCGGCCCACCGTCTGGCTCACCGTCGGACCGGACTGCTCCAGCCGCTCGGCGATCCGGGCGCGCATCGGGGTGATGCCCTCCTCCTCCAGCTCCAGGATGGTGCGGAGGTACATCTCAGTGGTGTCGATCAGCCCTGACATCGCCCCTGGCTCCGTTCTTCGGTGTCCTCACCGCCAATTCTGACGTACCGCGATGACAACCGGATGCGCCCGGAGCCTATGCCCGGGCCTTTTCGTTCCTGTTGACAGCGCGCCACCCCAGGCAGCACCGTGCACGCCGTATCTTTCTCCATGCCGCGGTCTGGACCACCTGACCGCCCACGAGCTGGACGGAGTTGTGATGACCGAGCTGGTCGGCCGGTACCTGGACGCCGCGGTGGCCCACCTGGAGCGGATCCGGGCCGAGGAGGGCGCCAACATCGACGCCGCCGCCGAGTTGCTGGCCGAGGCGGTCGAGCACGGCCGGCGGATCTTCACCTTCGGCGCCGGGCACTCCTCGCTGGCCGCGCAGGACGTGGTCTACCGGGCCGGCGGCCTGGTGGTGATGAACCTGCTGAACGTGCCCGGGATGACCGGGGTCAACGTGATGCCCGCGCACCTGGGCAGCGCCCTCGAGCGGGTCTCCGGGCTGGCCACCACCACCCTGGACCTCACCCCGGCGCGCAGCGGCGACCTGCTGTTCCTGATCTCGCTCTCCGGCCGCCAGGTGATGCCGGTCGAGCTGGCCCGGCACGCCCGCGACCGCGGGATGAAGGTGATCGGCGTGACCTCGCTCGCCTATCCCGGCGCGGTCTCCTCCAACCACCCCTCCGGCACCTACCTCAAGGACAACTGCGACGTGGTGCTGGACAGCAAGATCGCCCTCGGGGACGGCGAGCTCTCCCACCCCGCCGCGGGCGCCCCGTTCGGCTCGGTCTCGACCATCGTCACCAGCGCGCTCATGCAGTCGGTGATGTCCTCCGCGATCGGCAAGCTCGCCGACCGGGGCATCACCCCTCCGCTGTTCCGCTCCGGCAACGTGGACGGCGGCACCGCGTGGAACAACAAGGTGATCGCCGACAACGCCGACCGGATCTACTACGCCTGGTGAACCGACTGCGGGCGGCCGTGGCCGGGGGACCGTTAATCGGCCAACTCCTTTGATCGCCGCGTAAGTTCATCCGCAACAGGGAAGGACTCCCGAGACCGGTGAGACGGGCGGCGGGGGTCGGGGATGCAGGCTGGGGCGGGGCGTTCGATCGGCTTCGTGCGGGAGCAGGACCTGCTGCCCGGGCTGTTCTGGGCCGCCGACGGGGCGTCCCTGCAGGGCCAGGCCCGGGCGGTGGCGCTCGCCCGCTGGGAGCTGCTGATGCTGGTGGTCGCCGCCTTCGCGGGCTCGGCCGACGGCGCGCTGTGGGCCTGGGCCGCCGCCCTGGCCTACCTCGGCGCGCTGTTCATGGCCGTCATGGTGGCCTGGCAGAACCCGCAGCGGCTCTGGTACGACGGCCGGGCGGTCGCCGAGTCGGTGAAGACCCTGGTGTGGAAGTACGCCGTGCGGGCCGACTCCTACCAGCCGCCGCCCCGCAAGCTACCCGACGCCGAGCGCCTGTACGACATCCAACTCGCCGGAATCCTCAGCGAGTTCGACAGCGACCGGGTCACCCCCGGGGTGTCCGAGGAGCTGCGGGTGTGGCGCGCCCCGGCCCGGCACCCGCAGATCACCGAGACCATGGAGAAGCTGCGCGACCAGCCGCTCTCGGTGCGCCGCGAGACCTACCTGCGCGAGCGGGTGCGCAGCCAGCGCGACTGGTACCAGGCCAAGGCGATCCAGTGCCGCAACGCCACCCGCCGGGTGGGCCGGCTGGCCATCGTGCTGCCCGCGGCGGGCCTGCTGCTCGCGGTGCTGCGCGCGCTCGGCCAGTTCAGCTTCGACGCGCTCGGCGCGATCTCCGCGGTGGCCGCCTCGATCGCGGCCTGGGCCCAGCTGCGCCAGTACCGCCCGCAGGCCGCCGCCTACACCCTCGCCGCGGCCGAACTCTCCAAGGTGGAAGCCCAGTTGGCGTCGCTGAACGTGACGTCCGAGGACGCCGAGGAGATCTGGGCCCGGCTCGCCCGGGACGCCGAGGACGCCATCTCCCGGGAGCACACCACCTGGCAGGCGCGCCGCGAGGTGCGCAGCCTGGACATACCCAACTGAGCAGGAGGCGCCGAGTGGTGACACGGAGGATCGAGGCGGAGGGCGGACGCGTCCTCGCGGTCGAAACATCCGGGGACCCGTCCGGCAGACCGGTGTTCCTGCTCCACGGCACCCCCGGCAGCCGGGTCGGACCCGCCCCGCGCTCGGCCGTGCTGTCCCGGATGCGGGTCCGGCTGATCTCCTTCGACCGCCCCGGCTACGGCGACTCCACCCGGTTGCCCGGACGGCAGGTCGCCGCCGCGGCCGAGGACGTGCGGACCATCGCGGACGCCCTCGGGCTCGGCCGGTTCGCCGTGCTGGGCCGCTCGGGCGGCGGCCCGCACGCGCTCGCCTGCGCGGCGCTGCTGCCCGACCGGGTGGTGCGGGCCGCCACCCAGGTCTCGCTCGCCCCGCGCGACGCGGAGGGCCTGGACTGGTTCGCCGGGATGACCGCCTCCAACGAACGCGCCTACCGCCAGGCCGAGTTGGGGCAGCCGCGGATCGCCGGGCCGTTCCAGGTCCGGTCGCGGGTGATCCGCCGCGACCCGGCCCGGCTGATCCGCGACCTGGTCCCCGAACTCCCGCCGCCGGACCGCACCGTGGTCGCCGATCTCGGCATCCGCCGGATGCTCCACTCCACCTACCGCCAGGCGTTCCGGGTCGGCGCGGACGGCTGGATCGACGACGTCCTCGCCTTCATCGCCGACTGGGGCTTCTCCGTCGACGCGATCCGCGCCCCGGTCCGCCTCTGGCACGGCGCGGACGACAAGTTCTCCCCGGTCGGCCACTCCGCCTGGCTCGCCGACCACATCCCCGGCGCCCAGCTCTACCTGGAACCCGGCGCGGCCCACTTCGGCTCGCTGAAGGAGATGACCGACGCCATCCGCTGGGCCGCCAGAGGCTTCGCCGACTAACGGCTGCGCCCCGCCAGGCTGCGCCCCGAGACGGGCGCGGGGAACTGCGCGAGCAACCGATCCCCCGCCGCAAGATCGCGCCACGGTGCAAGTCACTGCCCGCGTCGCGATCTTGCTGGTGGGTGCCTTCCGCTTCGCGCAGTTCCCCGCGCCCCTTGCGGGGCGCAGCCTCGCGGAGCGTCAGAGCGGTTGCGGCTCCAGGTCTCGGTTGGAGCGCTGCCAGCTGCGGGCGGCGATCACCGTGGGGTGCTCCTCGCCGAAGAGTTCGACCAGGGCCGCGACGGCGTGCAGTCGCAGGGCCTCGGCCTCGCTGCGACGGCCGGCCGCGCGGAGGGTCACCGCGAGGTTGGCCTGGCAGACCAGGGCGTCGGGGTGGGTGGCGCCGTACCGCGCGGCGAGGCCGTCGTACGCGGTCCGGCCGAGCTCCTCGGCCTCGGCGAGCTGGCGGTTCTCGGCGAGCGAGTTGGAGAGGTTGATCACCGCGTTGAGGGTGAACGGGTGGTCCTCGCCGAGGACCCGGGTGAGGCCCTCCGCGGCGGCCTGGCCGTGCCGGATGGCGCCGGCCAGGTCACCGGAGCCGCGCAGGTAGATGCCGAGGTTGTTCTCGCAGGCGAAGGAGAACGGGTGGTCCTCGCCGAACAGCCGGCGGTGGCCCTCGTAGGCGTCGGCGGCGATGTCGCGGGCGGTCTCCTTGTCGCCGGCCGCGCTGAGGTCGGCGGCCAGGTTGAGCCGGCAGGCGAGGGCGTCGGCGAAGTCGGGGCCGAACAGGTCGACGTACCGCTCGTAGGTGCGCTCGGTGAGTTCGCGCGCCTCGGAGAACTGGCCGGCCCGGCGCAGCGAGACGGCCAGCGACTTGGCGTTGCGCAGCTCCTCGGGCAGGTCGGACTGCGGGAGGTCGGCGAAGGCCTCGGTGACCTCCCGCAGGAGTTCCACCGACGCCTTGTAGTGGCCGAGTTCGCGCAGGTCGCGGGCGAGGTTGGACTTGGTGCCGAGGGTGTACGGGTGGCGCGGGCCGCGGACCGCCGCGTTGCGTTCGAGGGTGTCCTGGTCGAGGTCGCGGGCGGCCTCGCTGTTGCCGACCAGGCGGTGGTCGATGGCGAGGTTGTTGGCGACGGTGAGGGTGCGCGGGTCGTCCTCGCCGAACAGTTCGGTGAACTGGTTGAAGGTGTCCTGGTCGAGGGCGAGCGCTTCCTGGAACCGGTTGAGGTACCGCAGGTCGGCGGCCATCGAGTTGGCGGTCATCAGGGTGTACGGGTGGTGCTCCCCGAGGAGTTCGCGCTGGCCGACCAGAGTGGCCTGGTTGAGCGCCAGCGCCTCGGTGTAGGAGCCCTGGGAGCGCAGCACGTTGGCGATCTGCAGCCGCAGGCTGAGGATCTGCCGGCGCCAGACCTTCTGCTCGGCGAGGTCGGGTTCGACGTCGGAGCGCTCGGTCCAGGTGGTGTCGAGCTGGCGGCCGAGTTGCAGGGCCTGTTCGAGGTCGACGCGCTTCCACAGGTAGCGGACCCGGTCGATCAGCAGTTCGCGGACCTCGCGCTCGTCGCAGTCCTGCGCCCTGGAGGGCGTGAGGTGCGGCCAGATCTTCTCCAGGGTGGGCCAGTTGGCGGGGTCGTCGGTGTCGCCGCGGGGCGGCCGGGCGTTCACCAGGATGCGGTGGACCTGGTGCATGGCGGTGTTGCGCTCGGCCTCGGTCATGCCGCTGCGCACGACGGCCTGGACGAGCCGGTGGACCTGGAAGGAGTCGGAGCCGGCGTCGGTCTTGGCGAGCGCGTAGCGGCTGACCGAGCGGAGCACCTTGCCGAGCAGGAAGGTGTCGGTGAGCTCCTCGTCGTACGGGTAGAGGGCGAGGCGCATCTGCTCGGAGAAGAAGAACTGGTTGAGCGAGATCGGCTCGGGCGCGAAGAAGGCGCACAGTTCCAGCAGCCGCACCGCGGCCGGGGACTGCTCGCGCAGCCGGGCGATGGAGACGTTCCAGGTGAGGCCGACCGGGGTCGGGTAGTCGACCGGGGTCTCGCCGGCGGCGAGCACCTTGGTGGCCTCGGCCTTGAGCTGGTTGACGTAGCTGTCGACGGGGGTGCGGGTGGTCTCCAGCCAGGCGGCGGCGACCTCGACGGCCAGCGGGAGGTCGCCGACGGCCTCGGCGACCCGGCCGGCGTCCTCGCGGGTCAGGCCGCGGACCCGGCGGGTGAGGTGGTCGACCGACTCGGTGCGGTCGAAGACGTCGACGTTGAGCACCCCGGCCTGCCCGGACCAGCCCTGGTTGCGGGAGGTGACGAGGATGTGGCCGGGCCCGTCGGGGAAGAACCGGCGGATGTCGGCGGGCTCGTCGGCGTTGTCGAAGATCAGCAGCCAGTTGGCGGTGGGGAGGCCCTGGCGGAGCGCGTCGCGGGCGGCCTGGGCGGCCTCGTTGACGTTGTCGCCGACCCGCAGGCCGAGCCGGCCGGCCAGTTCGGCGAGGTCGACGACGACGTTCTCGCTCTGCTCGGCGTCGATCCACCACACCAGGTCGTAGTGCGACATGTAGCGGTGGGCGTACTCCAGCGCGACCTGGGTCTTGCCGACGCCGCCGAGGCCGTACAGGGTCTGCGGCGGCGGGAGGACGGCGGTGGTGCCGCCGGCCAGCTGGGCGCGCAGGTCGTCGAGGACCTTGACCCGGCCGGTGAAGGAGTGGTTGCGCTGCGGAACCTGCCAGAAGGTGGGCTTGGTACCGGGGAAGCGCGGCGCGCCGGGGGTTCGGTCGGGCAGTTCGGTCTCGCTGCGGCCGAGGGCGCGCAGCAGGGCCAGCGCGGCGGCCTGCTCGTCGCGGCCGATCAGGTCGACCGGGTTGCGGCTGTTGTACGGCGCGTTGAGGCGGACGTCGGAGACCCGGACCGGGATCAGCTGGCGGCGGGCTCCGGCCGGGTCGGCGAGCACGGTGCGGTCCCACAGCGCCTGGGCCTGCGGCGACTGCAGGTAGGCGGCGGAGAGCAGCGCGACGGTGCGGTACGCGGAGTCGATGCCGCGGCCGGTGGCCTCGCGCGGGTTGGCGCCGGCGCCGAGGTCGCGCGGGACGACGCGGTAGCCGGCGTCGGCGAGCAGGGCGGAGATCCAGTCGGCCCAGGCCCGGTCCTCGGGGACGTAGCTGAGGTACAGGTCGGCGGGGGCGGTGGGGCGGCGGCGGGCGAAGCCGTCGAGGTGACGCAGCCTCAGGTCCTCGGCCATCGGCGGGAGTCCGGCGACCCGGCCCTGGGTGATCTCCCGGGTGAGGCGCTCGTTGGCGGCGAGCATCGAGCCGGGCAGGCCGGGCTGGTCGCCGAACGGGGCGAGGATCTCCTCGTAGGCGTAGAACGGCCGGTAGGGGATCTCCACGCCGGCCCAGTAGCGGTTCAGCTCCTGGTCGCCGAGGGCGGCCGGCAGGCCGGCGAACTTGATCCGGGCCAGCGCCCGGCCCGCGTCGGCCTTCTCCTTCTCGCCCTCGTCGATGCGCATCGGCACCGGCAGGATGCGGATCTCGCGGTCGCCGTAGCGGTCCTCGATGACCCGGGCGATCCGCGAGGCGCCGTCGATCGACTGGTCGCTGAGGGTGAAGCAGACCACCAGGTCGTCCGGCATCTCGACGGTGCAGATGTCGGCGGTGTCGGTGAGGCCGGTACGGCTGTCGATCAGCACGTAGTCGTAGCGGCGCTTCATGTCGACGCGCAGCGACTGGATGAAGCGCTGGCCGTCGTAGCGCTCGTACAGCAGGTCCCAGTCGAGCCGGGCCACCGAGTAGTCGCGGTTCTGCTGCCCCGCCGGGACCAGGTCGATCCGGCCGCCGCCGGGGAAGTGCGGCCAGGCCAGCGAGAGGGCGTGCGGGTGGATCCGGGCGAAGTCCTCGATCCACTCCGGGTCGCGGTCGACCGGGCGGCGGGCCTCCTCCAGGTAGTCCGCGAACAGGTCCATGATCCCGGTGGTGGCGGCGACCACCTCGGGGTTGAGGAAGGGCCGGAAGAACTGGCCGAGGCCCGGGGCCTCCAGGTCCCAGTCGACGGTGAGCACCCGGTAGCCGTTGGCGGCCAGGATCCAGGCGGTGTTGGCCAGCGCCATGGTGCGCCCGGTGCCGCCCTTGTAGGAGTAGAAGGTGACGATCCGGCCGTGCCGGTCCTCGCCGGTCGCGTCGCGGCGGCGTGCCTGGATCTGCGGGCCCTTGGCCGGCCTCTCGGTCATGACGTTCCCTCCCTGGGGCCGCTGGTGCCCGTAGTCCCGCACGCCGTGCCGCCGGACGGGATCCCGACCGTCCGACGTTGTCTCAACTCATGGGCCGATACTGGGTTTCCGGTACCGCGGTCCGTCGTCGTCACGGTCCGTGCGGTCGCGGTTGTGCTGGTCGTGGGCGGTGCAGGCGCGCATCACCGCGCGTTCCATCTCGCCGCGGAACTCCTCCAGGCTGCCCGGGGCGCCGCTGGCCCCGTCGTCCCGCAGGGTGGGCTTGGGCCGGGCGCCGCGGCTGACGGTCAGCACGCTGTCGCCGATCTCGTTGAGCATGCGTTCGTTGTCGCGGCTCTGCTGGTCGTCCCGGTTCCAGGGCTCCAGGATCGCCACCGATCCGAGGTTGCGCCGGTCCAACCGCCGGATCGCCTCGGCCCGTTGGCCGTCCAGGAAGGCCCAGCGGTCGACCAGCAGCACGCACGGGGCGGCCGGTCGCTCGCTGGTCAGCAGGTGGTCGGACTCCTCCTCGAACTCCCGCACGGTGGGCTGGAAGCCCATGTTGCGGGCGACGTCGGCGGCGTCCTGGGCGAGCGGCCGGGTGGAGTCGGGGCGGAACGGCTGCCAGTCGGTGCGGCGCTCCCCGTACCAGGTGGCGCTGCGGTTGGGCGGCAGTTCGGGCTGCCGGTAGGAGTAGACCGAGATCCGCACCCGGTCGGCGACCTCCGGCGGGTCGAACGCGGACGGCTGGGTCTCGAAGTCGTGGGTCTGGCCGACCGGGATGACGGTCTGGTCGGCGACGTCGACGATCCGCTGGGCGAGGCGCCACACGGCGGTGTGGTACTGCGAGCTGTAGGACGCGATCTTCATCAGCGCGTACAGGCCCTCGGCGGCGTAGTCGGCGCCGAAGCTGTCGTGGTTGAACTGGAGCTCGCCGGCCACCCGGGGCAGCGTGTAGTGGTCCATCGGCACCCACAGCGCCGGGACGATGCCGGTCATCCGGTCCGCGCTGGGCCGGCGCTGGTAGACCGAGCGCCGGGTGAACAGGTGCCACTCCCGGCCGCACGCCTCGGACTTGAAGTACCTCGGCGAGTACAGCGGCACGAACACCCGGCAGGTGGCCAGCTCCCGGGAGAGCCGCTCGGCCCACTTCTGGCCCTGGTGCATCGAGCGGTCCATGAACCCGATCGGGTGCCCGGCCGGGGCGTCGGTGATCTGGAAGATCGCCTCGCACAGGTCCTGGTAGAGCTTGGCCACCCAGAGGTTGGGGTCCGCGGCGCCGCGCGAGTTGACCTTCGGGGTGTGCGCGTAGCTGAGGAAGAAGTACGGCCTCGGTGCGTCCTTCGCCCGGCCCGCTGGGCTGTTCACACGCGCCTCCCCCGAGCCCGCCTGTCACCTGTTCCCCCGAAAGGGTCTCAAGTGTAGGAAGGTTCGGAGCCCGAATGGAATAGGGCCTTGATCTGACGTGTGCTCAAATCCGGCGGTTTCTGAACCACTTGTCGGCGAGGTCGACCGCGTCACGGATCGGCATCAGGAAGCAGTCGGCGTCCCCGACCCGCCCGGCGACCAGCGATTCCAGCCCCGCGGAGAGCGCCTCGCCCATGTCCGGGAAGTGCTCGTCCTCCAGCCGCACCCCGGTGAAGGACTCCCAGCGGCGCCCGCCGTCGGGTTCCCGCACCACGCAGCTGTACTGCTGCGGCCGGCGGTCCGGCTGCCAGTACTCCAGCAGGTGCAGCGGGGTGCAGCACCACACCGGCACCCCGATCATCAGCGCCCGGGCGCCGGACAGGTACAGCCGCTCCACCGGCGAGCCCTCGCCCAGGTGGCTGGGCAGCGGGTGACCCTGCGTCAGGTGCGCGGCGGCCGGGCCGACCGCGCTGAACGAGGTCTGCGGATGGCCGCTGCGCAGCGCCCCCGGCAGCAGCCGCACCTCTTCGGCGAGCCGGCCCATGGTCGGCGAGGCGGGGGTGGCCGCGGCGTCCCACGCGGGCATCGCCGCGTGGTATTCCCGCAGCTGGTCGGGGGTCATCGCGGCGGTGGCCCGGCGGTAGTACGGCGAGGTCCGGGAGTTCTCGGGTGTAGCGGTGTACACGACCAGCGTGCCGTCCGCCCCGAGCGCCTCCCTGAGCGCCCCCACCACCCCGGGTGCGCCCTGTGCGACCGGTCCGAGCGCGCGCAGCGAGGACTGCACCAGCAGCGTCTCGCCCTCCGTGATCCCCAGCGCGCGCAGGTCGCCGGCCAGCTCGGACTGCGAGTACACCTCTGTCCTCCGGTCAGGCTCGGGCGGCGGTGGCCCGCCAGGCGGCGAGGTTGTCGGCGGCGGCCCGGCGGGCGGCGTCTTCGGCCGGCGCGCCGACCGGCACCGCGAGCGCCGGGGCGAGCGCGGCCCGCATCCCCGCGGCGAAGCGCTGTCCCAGCGGGGTGAGCGACCCGGAGTCGGCCAGCGTCTCGACCGCCTCCGCGGTGTGCGCCCGCCAGGTGGCCAGGTGCAGCCGCGCGGCGTCGGCGGCGGCCCCGCCGATGCCGTCGAAGGACCGCACCCGGGCGGCCCAGAAGTCGCTGACCGCCAGGTGCGCGTAGGTGCCCTGCAGCAGGCCCTCCAGCGGCCGCGGGTCGGGCCGCCACGGCGCGTAGTACCGCCGGTCGTCCGCCCGGTCGTACAGGTCGTGCAGGTCGAGCACCGCGCCCAGCTTGACGTGCTGGAACTCGTGGGCGAGCAGCAGCGCCAGGACCGGTGCGGTGGCCGGGCGGGCGATGCCGACCGCGCCGAACGCCTGCCGGGCGGCGGCGCTGACGTCCCGTCCGTCCGGTCCCGGCGCGAGCGGGGTGACGGTGCCCAGGCCCGCGGCGATCCCCGCGGCGTAGTCGGGCAGGTCGCGGCCGAGCAGTTCCCAGGCCTCGCGCAGCGCGCCGGTCCAGTCCAGCAGTTCGCCGTCGCCGAGCCGCTCGGCGGCGGGCCACTGGTGGCTGTCGCGCTGCGGGTCGGTGTCCTCCAGGGCGAGCGTCCAACCGGGCAGCGCGAGGCGGCGTACGGGCTGCCACAGGTGGTCGCCGGCCCGGTCCCAGCCGATCGTGTGCTCGCCGCAGCGCAGCCCGTCCGGGCCGCCGGCGAGCACCGCCTCGGTGCGGCCGTCCAGCCGCAGCCGGCCGAGCGTCGGCAGGTGCAGCCAGCCGGCGCGGACCGGCAGCGGCAGTTCGAAGTCCAGCCGGGCGCGGGCCGCCGCGGCGGCCGCCAGCTCGGCCAGTCCGCCCAGGTCGCCGTCCGGCTCGCCGCCGAGGCAGCGCACCGCCCAGGCCCGGGTGTACGGGTGGGCGAGCACCGCGTCGAGCGCGCCGGGGGCCTTCCGGTCGGCCTCGGTGAGCAGCTGCCAGGCGGGCGAGCCGCCCGCCCCGACGGCGGCCACCAGCCGCCGGGAGAGCTCCAGTTGGGCCTTGGCGAGAGCGCCGACGGCGTCCGCGCCGCCGAGCCCGCGGGCCAGTTCGTCCAGGTGCGCGTCGGTGAGCGGCTGCCGCCCCTGGGCGGGCACCGCGGCGCTCGCGCCGACCCGGTCGCGGATGGTGGTGATGAGCTTCATGAGGTCCCCGCAGAACACCGACGGGTTGTCGAATCCCCGGCCGGATCGGTAACGGTGGGCGTAGAGGCCGCCGCCGCAGGAGCGGACCACCGGGCAGCCGCGGCACTCCTCGGCCAGCCCCGCCAGCCCGGACTGCCGCTGGAGCATCCCCGGGTGCCGGGCGACCTCGTCCAGCGAGTGCGCGAACACGTCGAACCCGGTCGCGGGCGCGCCGTCGTAGGCGGTCTTCAGGCTGTCGGCCTGCTCGAGGCTGCCGTCGGTCTCCACCACCACCAGGTCGGCGGGGTCCAGGCCGAGCGACTCGGTCAGGCTGGAGCGTCCGCGCAGCGTCCGGTGGACCGAGTCGAAGATCCGCACCGGCACCGGCCGCCCCTGCTCCTCCCAGCGCCGGTAGACCGCCAGCAGCCAGTCGGCGTACGGGGTCGGACCCGCGCCGTCCGGCCGCTTCGGCGGCTGGTCCCAGGTGGCGTGCGGCAGCAGGAAGTCGATCCGGGGCGGCTGCTCGGCGAGCAGCGCCTCGTAGACCGCGACCGGGTCGTTCTCGACGTCGATGGTGCACAGCAGTCCGGCGTACAGGTGCCGGTACGCGGGGCGGCGCAGCAGCTCCAGTGCGGCCAGCACCTTGCCGTGGCTGCTGCGGCCGTCGGCGAAGCGGCGGTGCCGGTCGTTGGCGAGCCGGTCGCCGTCCAGCGAGACGCCGACCTTGACGCCGTGCTCGGCGAAGAGCTCGCAGAACTCCTCGTCGAGCAGCACCGCGTTGGTGTGGATCCGCAGGTCGAGCGCGCAGCCCTCCGGCAGCGCGGCCCGCAGCAGCTCGGCGGCCCGCCGCAGCCGCGGCTTCCCGGCGAGCAGCGGCTCCCCGCCGTGCAGCACGACGTGCACGGCGGGGAGCCGGTGGGCCCGGGCATGGTCCCCGATCCGCTCGGCCGTCCGTACCAGCACGTCGTCCCCGGCGGCCTTGGGCAGGCGTTTCCAGGTGGTGTCGGCGTGCTCGTACACGTAGCAGTGGTCGCATGCGAGGTCGCAGCGGCTGTGCACCTTCACCACGAACTGGCTGAAGGGGACGGGGTCGTGCGTCATGGGGCGAACCGATTCAGCGGGGCCCGGGGGGTCAGATCGAGGACTGGAACGCGGCCACCGCCACCTGCCTGGCGGCGGCATCCGGCAGCACCCGCTCGATCTGGGCGGCCAGCTCGTCGGAGTCCAGTGCGGCGAGATCGGCCAGCGAAGGCCGATCGAAAGCGACCTGAGCCCCGGTCAGGTCTTCGGCCGGGTTCGCGGCGAGTGCAGTCGTCATGGCGTTGCCCTCTTCAGGTGAGGCGTGCGAATGGGGAAGCGAAACTCGGCGCCGCAGCCTGAAGCCACAGCGTCACACTGCGGCACACCTCGGAGAAGCATATGGGACTCCCGACTCCGCAGTCGAAGGCCGATCGACCCCGATCTCTTCGCGTCTCCGTTGACACCAAAGGGAGTTGACGCCCCACCAGATGTTTACGCAGCTCAAAAGACCACCCGTTCAGCGGTACCAGCGATTCGACCGCTCGTGCTACCCCCCCGAACACCCGGCCCCCGACACGCCGCCACACTGGCCGTGCCACCTGCCCACCTCGTACAGTGACCGCACCCGCGCCCGGCGCGGGAGAACGAAGAGGGGCCGCGCCCACCACCTCGGCAGTCGCGACCCGTCTCCGTGTGTGCACCACTTCCCGCGAGGGCCCGGCTGCCACCGGGCCTTTCGCATGTCCGGGCTACTTCAGCAGCAGCTCCACCGCCGTGACGACCGCCAGGCACCAGGTGCCTGCCGTGAGCGCCCACGTGGCCCGGACGAGCGAGTCCGCACGACCGCGCTCGCCTTTCCGAACGCCCATGGTGGGACTCCTTCCTCTGCTCCAGCGGGTAGACCCCGCACGGTGGCGGTCCGGCCACCTGGCCATCGCGCCCGCACCCCACCCTGGAGCAGCACACCCGCAGCGTAGCGCTAGCGGTCTACGCCAGCCCGGACTTCACCCGTACATCGGTACCGACGGTTCGTCTCCTCGTGCCAACGGTCGAACGCCTGCACCCGCCGCGCGACTTCCGGTCAGGGGCAGAGCCGCTCCACGCGCCAGCCGTCGGCTTCGGCGAGGAAGCGGAGGCGGTCGTGGAGGCGGTTCTCGCGGCCCTGCCAGAACTCGACGGTGTGGGGGATGACGCGGTAGCCGCCCCAGAACGGGGGGACGGGGACGCCTTCGCCTTCGGGGTAGCGGGCGGCGAGGTCGGCGTAGCGGCGTTCCAGGACCTCGCGGTCGGCGACCGGGCTGGACTGCTCGGAGGCCCAGGCGCCGAGCTGGGAGCCGTGCGGCCGGGTGCGGAAGTACGCGGCGGTCTCGTCGCGGCCGACCTTCTCCACCCGGCCGGAGACCACCACCTGGCGGGCCAGCGCGATCCAGGGGAAGAGCAGCGAGGCGTTCGGGTTGGCGGCCAGGTCGGCGCCCTTGCGCGAGCCGTAGTTGGTGTAGAAGACGAAGCCGCGCCGGTCGAAGCCCTTCAGCAGGACGGTGCGCGAGCTGGGGATCCCGTCGGCGTCGGCGGTGGAGAGCACCATCGCGTTGGGCTCGACCACGCCGGCCTCGTCGACCTCGTGGAACCAGCGGGTGAACTGGCTGAAGGGATCGTCGGCGAGCTGCGCCTCCAGCAGGCCCTCGTGCTGGTAATGCTTGCGCATCACGGTGAGGTCCGGCCCTGGCCGGTCCTCGGTGGGCGTGGAGAGGGCGCTCGGGTGACGTTCCGCGGTAGGCACGCCAACATCATCCCGTACGACAAGCGCCGGACACTGCTACGTCCACGCAAACACCTGGCGATATGGTGTCTCGCCACCGCGCCCTCAACGGCGATCGCGCGGCCCGTGGGGGAAACATCACCGTCGTGGTGTATGGCGCAATGCACTCCGTGCCTGCCACTCTGACACCGAGTGCCAACCACCATCGGCCACCGGCATGCCGCCCCACCACGGCGGCATGTCGCGTCGGATCACTGAAGGAGCCGTTCTGATGTCGGATTTCGTACCCGGCCTTGAGGGAGTAGTCGCCTTCGAGAGCGAGATCGCCGAGCCGGACCGCGAGGGCGGCGCGCTCCGCTACCGCGGGGTGGACATCGAGGACCTGGTCGGCCAGGTCTCCTTCGGGCACGTCTGGGGCCTGCTGGTGGACGGCAAGTTCGCCCCGGGCCTGCCCGCCGCCGAGCCGTTCCCGATCCCGGTGCACTCGGGCGACATCCGGGTCGACGTGCAGTCCGCGCTGGCGATGCTCGCCCCGGTCTGGGGCCTCAAGCCGCTGCTGGACATCACCGCCGAGGAGGCCCGCGACGACCTCGCCCGGGCCGCCGTGATGGCGCTGTCGTACGTGGCCCAGTCGGCCCGCGGCCAGGGCCTGCCGATGGTCCCGCAGCGCGAGATCGACAAAGCCGAGACCATCGTCGAGCGGTTCATGATCCGCTGGCGCGGCGAGCCGGACCCGAAGCACGTCAAGGCCGTCGACGCGTACTGGACGTCCGCCGCCGAGCACGGCATGAACGCCTCCACCTTCACCGCCCGGGTCATCGCCTCCACCGGCGCCGACGTCGCCGCCGCGCTCTCCGGCGCGGTGGGCGCGATGTCCGGCCCGCTGCACGGCGGCGCCCCGTCCCGGGTGCTCGGCATGATCGAGGAGATCGAGCGCACCGGCGACGCGGCCGGCTACGTCAGGAAGGCCCTCGACAAGGGCGAGCGCCTGATGGGCTTCGGCCACCGCGTGTACCGCGCCGAGGACCCGCGCGCCCGGGTGCTGCGCCGCACCGCCAAGGAGCTCGGCGCGCCGCGCTTCGAGATCGCGGAGGCGCTGGAGAAGGCCGCCCTGGAGGAGCTGCACAACCGCCGCCCGGACCGGGTGCTCGCCACCAACGTCGAGTTCTGGGCCGCGATCATGCTGGACTTCGCCGAGGTCCCGGCGCACATGTTCACCTCGATGTTCACCTGCGCCCGCACCGCCGGCTGGTCCGCGCACATCCTGGAGCAGAAGCGCACCGGCCGCCTGGTCCGTCCGGCCGCCCGCTACATCGGCCCGGCCGCCCGCGGCCCGCAGGAGATCGAGGGCTGGGACCAGATCGCCCGCTGACCCCCGTTCAGGTGAAAGCCTGACGGGCCGTCACCTCGTCAACGCCGCCACCGGGTGCGCGTCCGGCCCCTGACCAGGGCCGCCGCGCACCCCGGTGAAGGCTGTCCGGTGCCGCAAAGATCACGTCTCAGCGGCCGGACGGCCGTAACATCTCCGCAATCCAGGGCGATAGGCTGCGGCCGTGGCTCAGATTCAGATCCCCGCCGACAATCTGCCCAACGATGGCCGCTTCGGCTGCGGCCCCTCCAAGGTGCGCCCCGAGGCCCTGAGTGCCCTCGCCGCCACCGGAACCTCCCTGCTGGGTACCTCCCACCGCCAGGCCCCGGTCAAGAACATCGTGAAGCGCGTCCGCCAAGGCGTCGCCGAGCTGTTCTCGCTGCCGGAGGGCTACGAGGTGGTCCTCGGAAACGGCGGCTCCACCGCGTTCTGGGACATCGCCGCGTTCGGCCTGGTGCGCGAGAAGTCGCAGCACCTGAACTTCGGTGAGTTCTCCTCCAAGTTCGCGTCCTCCGTGAAGGCCGCGCCGTGGCTGGCCGAGCCGACCGTGATCAAGACCGAGCCGGGCACCCACCCGCTCCCGGTCGCCGAGGCGGGCGTGGACGTCTACGCGCTCACCCACAACGAGACCTCCACCGGTGTCGCGATGCCGATCCGCCGCCCCGAGGGCGCGGACGCCGGCTCGCTGGTCCTGGTGGACGCCACCTCCGGCGCGGGCGGCCTGCCGGTCGACATCCGCGAGACGGACGTCTACTACTTCGCCCCGCAGAAGTCCTTCGCCTCCGAGGGCGGCCTGTGGCTGGCCACCTTCTCCCCGGCCGCGCTGGAGCGCGCCGCGGAGATCGCCGGCTCCGGCCGGTACATCCCGCCGTTCTTCGACCTGCCGACCGCGATCGACAACTCGTCGAAGGACCAGACGTACAACACCCCGGCCATCTCCACCCTCTTCCTGCTGGCCGACCAGCTGGAGTGGCTGAACGGCCAGGGCGGACTGGACTGGGCGGTCGCCCGCACCGCGGAGTCCTCCTCGATCCTGTACTCCTGGGCCGAGAAGTCCTCCTACGCGCAGCCCTTCGTCGCCAAGCCGGAGGAGCGCTCGCAGGTCGTCGGCACCATCGACTTCGACGACTCGGTCGACGCCGCTGCGGTCGCCAAGGCACTGCGTGCCAACGGCATCGTCGACACCGAGCCGTACCGCAAGCTCGGCCGCAACCAGCTGCGCATCGCGATGTTCCCGGCCGTCGACCCGGCGGACGTCGAGAAGCTCACCGGCGCCATCGACTACGTGGTCGACAACCTCCCGCCGACCACCTGCGGCTCTACCTGGAATCCGGCGAGTACGACCCGCTGACCGCCAAGGGCGAGGCCACCATCGAGGTGTTCG
>NZ_JBFAQR010000023.1:0-55280 GCF_040678815.1 Kitasatospora sp. NPDC049285
CGGGCCTCGGCCGCGGCGAGCGCCAGCCGGGCGGCGAGGGCGCGTTCGGCGGCCGTGCCGCGCAGCATCGCCGCCCAGGCCAGTGCCTCGGTGGCCGAGGCGTCCTCGCCGGGACGGTGGTCCGCCGCGTCGGCGGCCAGCGGGCCGGCGGCCTCCTCGGCCCGTGCGGCCAGGTCGCGCAGCCGCTGCCGGCCGGCCTGCACCTCCTTCTCCTGACGGAGCTTGCGGTCCGCCGTCCAGCGCTCCAACTGCTCGAACCGGCCGGTGTCGAAGAGCCGACCGAGCAGGTCGGCGCGCTGCTTGGAATCGGCGCGCAGGAACCGGGCGAAGTCGCCCTGCGGCAGCAGCACCACCTGGCAGAACTGGTCCCGGCTCATCCCGAGCAGCCGGGTCAGCTCCTCCCCGGCCTCCTGGTGCGAGCGGCTGAGCGCCACCCAGCCGGGTGTGCCGTCCCCCGCGTCCGGCGCCCACTCGCGCAGCAGGGTCTGCGCCTTCTCCGGGGTGAACCCCGACCCGCGCTTCTTCGGCCGCAGCTGTTCCGGGCTGCGGGTGATCTCCAGCCGCCGCCCGCCGAGGGTCGCCTCCAGCACCACCTCGGTGCGCCGGTCCGCGTCGGCGTGGTCGCTGCGCAGCGGGTTGCCCTTGCGGGAGCCCGGCAGCTCGCCGTAGAGCGCGTAGCAGACCGCGTCCAGCACGCTGCTCTTGCCCGCGCCGGTGGCCCCGCGCAGCAGGAACAGCCCGGCGGCGGTGAGCTTGTCGAAGTCGATCCGCTCGGTGGAGGCGAACGGCCCGAACGCGGTGACGGTGAGCTGGTGCAGCCTCATCGGGCGGCCTCCTGAGTGCAGACCCGGCGGCGGACCCGAGGGCGGATCTGACGGCGGGTCACCGGGCGTTCTCCTCGGCGCGTTCGGCGGCGGTGCGGCGGACCGCCTCCAGACCCTCCAGCAGCCAGGCGTGCTCGTCGCCGTCCAGCTCCCGGCCCGGGCGCACGTGCGTGACGAAGCCCTCCACCACCTCGCGGTCGCTGCGGCCGCGCACCCGCTGGGCGTACGACTGCTGCTCCTGCTGCTCGCCGCCCTCCGGTTCGAACAGCAGCTGCAGGGTGTGCGGGAAGCGGGCCCGCAGCCGCTCCATCGGGTCGGCCGGGCGGACCGGGTCGGTGAGGGTGGCCTGCACCCAGCACTCGCGCGCCCACTCGTGTTCCTCGGCGCCGAGCAGCTCGTCGAGGCCGCCGCGGAGCTGCGCGAGCCGGCGCGGCACCGGGCAGGAGATGCGGGACGCCTCGACCGTGCCGTCGGCGTCCAGGTCGACCAGCCACATCGACTTGTGGTGCCGGGTCTCGGAGAAGGAGTACGCGAGCGGGGAGCCGCTGTAGCGCAGGTGCGGGGCCAGCGTCTGGCAGCCGTGCAGGTGGCCGAGGGCGACGTAGTGCACGCCGTCGAACACCCCCGCCGGGACGGACTGCACGCCGCCGACCGCGATGTCGCGCTCGCTGTCGCTGGGCTCGCCGCCGGTGACGAACGCGTGGGCCAGGACGACGGCGCGGGTGCCGGCCGGGCGCGCGGCGAGGTCCGTGCGGACGGCGTCCATGGCGGCCGCCAGCACCTGCTCGTGGCCGCCGCGGGCCAGGCCGAGACGGTCCCGGACCAGCGCCGGCTCCAGGTACGGGAGGCCGTAGACGGCGACCGGGCCGTGCGCGTCGTGCAGCACGACCGGGTCGGCGAGGGCGCCGGGGTCGGTGCGCAGGTGGATGCCGGCGCGGTCGATCAGGCGGGAGGCGACGCCGAGGCGGCGGGCCGAGTCGTGGTTGCCGCTGATGAAGACGGTCGGGGTGCCGAGTTCGGCGAGGCGCCACAGCACGTCGTCGAAGAGCGCCACCGCCTCCAGGCCGGGGAGGGCGCGGTCGTAGACGTCGCCGGCGACCAGCACCGCGTCGACCTGCTCGGCCTCGACGGTGGCGACCAGGTGGTCGAGGAAGGCGCGCTGGGCGTCGTGCAGGTTCTCCCGGTGGAAGGATCGGCCCAGGTGCCAGTCCGAGGTGTGCAGCAGCCTCATGCCGAAGCTCCCCGCCGCATGTGCGCCACTCCTCGTTGTCGTTGCCGTCGTCGTCCGGACCGGTACCGAGTATCACAGGTAGGGGTGACAGAACGGGCGGAACGGGAGGGAGGGGTGGTTGGGGAGAAGGGGGAGGGACCGGTGGGGCGGGGGTCGGGGGTGGGGGTGACAGAACGGGCGGAACGGGAGGGGAGGGGCGGCTGGGGGGAGCTGAGGGAGAGGGGAGGGACCGGTGGGGCGGGGTCGGGGGTGGGGGTGTATGGAGCACAGGAAGTGGGGGGAACTGCCGAAGGAGAGGTGTGGGGGGCGTGGTGACCCGGGTGGCGGTCGGGGCTGTTCATCGGTCGGGTGTTCGGGGAAGATCAACAGGTGGCGAGGCTGGCTGCCCGGAAGAGCGGAGGGAGTGACATGGGCATCGAGTACAGCCCTGAGATCTCCGAACTGCTCGGGCGGGTGCGGCGCCGGCCCACGGCCGGGTGGCCGTGGCGGCCGGGGGAGCGGGTGCCCGAGGGGCTGCCGGTGAAGCAGTCCTGGGGGTGGCTGTTCGCGCCGGACGGGCGGGTGCTCACGCTGGTCAACCCGCGGGACGGGGTGGTGAGCCTGCCGGGCGGCTCGCTGGAGCCCGAGGACGACGGCGACCCCGGCTGCGCGCTGGCCCGCGAGGCGGGCGAGGAGGCGCAGGCGCTGATCGGGACGCCGGTCTACCTCGGCTACCTGTACGACCGGGTCGGCTCCGCGAACGGCGGCCACGAGTGCGCCCGGGTCCGGATGGCCGCGGCGCTGTACGGCGTCGGCCCGACCGCCCCCGACCCCGCGTCCGGCCGGCACTACCGTCGGCTGCTGGTGGCCCCGGGGCTGGCCGTCGAACTCCTCGGTTGGGGTCTGCCGGGGCTGCGGCAGGCGCGTGCGGCGGTGGCCACCGCGGTGGCGCTGCTGGGCGTTCCGTCGCTCGCCGACGAGACCATCGAGGAACTCCCGTCCGGCGGCTGTTCGCTCGACTGAGTGGCGAGCGCCGGGCGATCGACCCCCGGGCGCCGGTCGGGTGAGCACGGCGGGCCGACGGCGTGTCAGGCGGACGTTTCCGCAGGCCCAGGTCAGGGTGGGGTCTGCGCGCGTAGCTGACGTTGGGGTCGCGTTCGGTGAGTGTTCGTCAATTTCTTTGGCATGACCGCTTC
This sequence comes from Kitasatospora sp. NPDC049285, assembly GCF_040678815.1. Taxonomy (NCBI): domain Bacteria; kingdom Bacillati; phylum Actinomycetota; class Actinomycetes; order Kitasatosporales; family Streptomycetaceae; genus Kitasatospora; species Kitasatospora sp. NPDC049285. The sequence goes on from NZ_JBFAQR010000023.1 coordinate 3,231, forward strand.
CGCCGGAGGCTACCGGCTGGTATCCAATGTGTGGCCTGCGTCACTTCATTGGAGGTTCGATGTCTCGCACCAGAGTCCTGTCGGTCGCGTTCACCGCACTGACGCTCTCCCTGACCACCCTGTTCGCCGCCGGCACCGCCCACGCCGCCGGCGAGCGGTACGCGGCGCTCGGCGACTCGTACTCGTCCGGCGTGGGGGCCGGCAGCTACACCAGCGAGAGCGGCAGCTGCAAGCGGAGCACCAACTCCTACCCGTACCTCTGGAAGAACGCGCACGCGCCGTCGGCGTTCTCGTTCGTCGCCTGCTCCGGTGCGAAGACCGACGACGTGCTGGCCAACCAGCTCGGCGTGCTGGACAGTTCGACCACCCTGGTGTCGCTCACCATCGGCGGCAACGACGCCGGGTTCGCCTCCACCATGCAGACCTGCGTGCTGGACAGCGACAGCGCCTGCCTGTCCGCGGTGAACGCGGCGAAGAGCTACGCCACCAACACGCTGCCCGGCAAGCTCACCAACGTCTACAACCAGATCCACGCCAAGGCGCCCAACGCCCATGTGGTGGTGCTGGGTTACCCGCACCTGTACAAGGTGCCGGGCTCCTGCATCTTCGGCATCTCGGACACCAAGCGGAACGCGATCAACGGCGCGGCGGACACCATCGACTCGGTGATCGCCAAGCAGGTCGCGAACGCCGGCTTCACCTACGCGGACGTCCGGTCGATCTTCGCCAACCACGAGATCTGCGGGTCCTCCACCCGGTGGCTGAACAGCACCACGCTGCCGGTCGACGAGAGCTACCACCCCAACGCCTCGGGCCACTCCGGCGGTTACCTGCCGACCTTCACCGCCGCGGCGTGAGCCTGACGGTGTGACGACCGGTGGCCGGGCCCGTGGGAGGGGCCCGGCCACCGGTGTCCTCGGTGCCGTCGGGACGCGTCGGCGGTGACGGAGGGTCAGTGCAGGTAGTCGACCAGGCCCGCCGGCTTCAGGTCGGCCGCCCGGGCCGCGTCCAGGGCGCGCTGGAGGTCGGTGGCCAGGGTGTCGGTGAAGTGCAGCAGGATCACGTCGCCGGGCTGCAGCGGACCGCCGTGGTAGACGTTGGAGGCGCCCCAGCTGAAGTCCGCGGTGGCGGTGAGCACGTACGTCATGCCGCAGTTGGCGGCGGCCTGCAGGGTGTCGGCGTTCCAGGCGAAGTACGGCGGGCGGAAGATCGTCGGGGTGGTGCCGTAGTGTGCGGTGACCGCGTCGCGGGCGTCGCAGATCTCGGCCTGCTGCTCGGCGGGGCTGAGCGTGGTCAGGTCGCGGTGCGAGACGCTGTGGTCCTGGATCGAGGAGCCCGCGGCGGCCGTCACCCGGCTGAAGTAGTCCGGCTCGAAGCCCTGCGGCATGGGCAGCGGGAAGGCGGTGACCGGCAGCGCGGCGGAGGCGATCAGGCCGGCCGCCTCCGGGGTGCGGGTCCAGCCGTCGTCGATGGTGAGGAAGACGACCTTGTCGCCGGTCGGCGCGTTCCAGGTGGCGTACGCGGGGGCCGGGGTGTCGCCGGTGACCGAGACGTCGTCGACCGCGAACGGGCCCTGCTCGTACCAGCCGTGCACGTACAGCTGGACCGAGGTGGTGCTCGGGCCGGTGGTGAACGAGGTGGTGAGCCGCTGCCAGCCGTCGCCGGTGCCGGGGGTCCAGGACGGGGCGACGTCGTGGCCGGTGCCGGTGGCGCCGAGGAAGACGTACGCGCCGCGCACCCAGGCGCTGTAGGTGTAGGTGGTGCCGGGGCGCACCGCCAGGGTCTGCGTGCACTGGCCGGTGGAGTCGGCGGCGGCCGGGGTGACGGCCAGTGCGGAGCCGCCGGTGCGGGCGGCGGCGGAGACGGCGGCCTCGCCCGGGGCGCAGTGCCAGCCGGGGACGGAGCCCCAGTCGGCGAGCGGCAGGGTGGGGATCTCGAAGCCCGGGTTGGTGGCCAGGTTGACCGCCGGGGCGGCGTCCGCGTGGGCGGCGGGCGCGGTGGCGAGGGCGGCCAGCACGGTGGCCGCGGCGACGGCCGCGAGACGGCGGCGGGCAGACTTGAGCACGAGTCAACTCCAGTGTGGGGGTGGAGAGAAGACGTGACTCCCGGAGGGGGCGGGGGTCCGGACCGGCCCTGCCGCACCAGGCCGCTGCACACAATGGACTGGACCAATCCCGGCGGTCAAGCGGATTCGTCGGAGATCGGTCAACCGGCGTAGAGCTCCTCGATGTCGGCCGCGTAGCGCTCCGCCACCGCGGCCCGCCGGATCTTCAGCGAGGGCGTCAACAGCCCGTCCTCCAAGGAGAACTCGCGCGGAAGCAGCCGGAACGCCCGGACCGACTCGGCGCGCGAGACGGTGGTGTTCGCCGCCGCCACCGCGCGCTGCACCTCGGCGTGCAGCTCCTGGTCGGTCAGCGCCGCCCCCATGTCCAACTGCTCGCGGCCGCGGGCCTTCAGCCAGTGCGCCAGGGCCACCGCGTCCAGTGTGATCAGCGCCGCCACGTACGGCCGGTTGTCGCCGACCACCAGGCACTGGGCGATCAGCGGGTGGGCCCGGACCCGCTCCTCGAGGATCGCCGGGGCCAGGTTCTTGCCGCTGGAGGTGACGATCAGCTCCTTCTTGCGGCCGGTCAGGGTCAGGTAGCCGTCCTCGTCCAGCGAGCCCAGGTCGCCGGTGGCCAGCCAGCCCCGGAACAGCGCCTCGTCCGAGCAGCGCGGATGGCCCAGGTAGCCGGAGAAGACGCCGCCGCCGCGCACCCACACCTCGCCGTCCTCGGCGATCGCCACCGAGGCGCCCGGCAGCGGACGGCCCACCGTGCCGAACTTCGCCCGCCCGGGCGGGTTCGCGGTGATCGCCGCCGCCGACTCGGTCAGCCCGTACCCCTCGTACACCGTCATGCCCGCCCCTGCGAAGAACAGGCCCAGGTCCCGGCCGAGCATCGAACCGCCCGACATCACCGCCCGCACCCGGCCGCCCAGCACCGCCCGGATCCGCTGGTACACCAGCCGCTCGTACGCCGCGTGCCGCACCCGCAGCGCCGGGCTCGGACCCGGGCCCTGGCGGTGCGCCCGGCGCTCCGAGGCCGCCGCCCACTCGACGGCCACCCGCTCGGCCTGGTCGAAGAGTTCGAGCTTGCCGGCGGCCTCGGCGGCCTCCCGGGCCCGGCGGTGGATCTTCTCGAAGATGTACGGCACCGCGTGCAGGAAGGTCGGCCGGAACGCCGCCAGGGCCGGCAGCAGACTCTCGGTCGACAGCTTCGCGTGGTGCCCGATCCGGATCCCGCCGCGCACCGCCGCGACCTGCGTCATCCGCCCGTACACGTGCGCCAGCGGCAGGAACAGCAGCGTCGCCGCCTGCCCGCCGCCGGTGTCGTGGAACACCTCCGCCCAGCCCTCCAGCAGGGCGTCCGCCACCGCGGCGAAGTTGCCGTGGGTCAGCACGCAGCCCTTCGGGCGGCCGGTGGTGCCCGAGGTGTAGATGACGCTGGCCACCGCGTCCGGCGTCACCCCGATCCGCTGACGGTGCACCAGCGCGTCCGGCACGCCCAGCCCGTCCGCGACCAGCTGCGCCACGCAGTCCCGGTCCAGCTGCCAGATGCCGGTCAGCTCGGGCAGCGCGTCGCAGACCGCGCCGACCGTCATCGCCTGGTCCTCGTCCTCCACCACGCAGGCCACCGCGCCGGTCTCCGCGAGGATCCAGCGCACCTGCTCGGCCGCCGCGGTCGGGTACACCGGCACCGGGATCGCCCCGATCGACCAGAGCGCGTAGTCGAAGAGCGTCCACTCGTAGCGGGTGGAGGACATCACCGCCACCCGGTCGCCGTACCGCACCCCGCGGGTCAGCAGGCCCTTGGCCAGCGCCAGCACCTCGTCGCGGAACCGAAGCGCCGTCACCGGCTGCCACTCGCCGTCCTCCTGACGGGACAGCTGGACCAGCCGCGGCTCCCGCTCCGCCCGGTCGAAGAGCGAGTCGGCCAGGCCGCCGGTCACCGCGCCGGAGAGCGCGGGGCTGCTGAACTCGCGCACGGTCCACCCCCAACCCCGCCGAACGCCGCCGAACCCCCGCCGGGTCCGCACTGCCCGGGCGGTGGCAGCGAAGCTACCGGATCGTCACGGCGCTGCCCAGAGTCACCGGCCGACGACACCCCGCACCGGTGACAGTGCCGCAGGTCGGGGGCGCAAGCGGTCCGCCCGCGGATATTCGAGGACGATCCGGACAACGGTGGATCACGATGCAAATTCACCCTTCGAACGGATGGTCAGGAAGTAGTAGGCTCGCGCAGCTCGTACCACACGCCCGTCCGCGCCCGGCGACCTTCCTGAACCTGGACCACAGAGGACCGTATGCGTCTGCGCCGCAGCTCGATCCGCGCGAGGATCATCGCGCTGCTCCTGGTGCCCATTGCGGCACTCAGCGCGCTGTGGATCTACGCGACACTGATCACCACCGGCGACGTCTGGGGTCAACTCGACCTCAGCGCCACCTACAAGGCCTTCGGCGGGCCCGCCGACCAGTACGTCGGCGACCTGCAGGCCGAACGCGCCGCCGCCGTGCAGCGGCTCGCCGACCCCGGCAACAAGGCCACCGTCGACGCGTACCAGCAGGCCCAGGCCACCACCGACCGCTCGCTGCAGCTGCTGCGCTACCAGGGCGGCAGCGGCGACGCGGGCAAGCTCGACGCCGACCAGAAGGCCCGCTTCGAGGACATGCTCTCGGTCGCCGAGCAGCTGCCCGCGATCCGCAGCCAGGTCGGCCAGCAGCGGCAGAGCTGGGACGGCACGCTCAGGGACTACAGCGACCTGGTCCAGCCGGTCTTCGCCTTCCGGTCCTCGTTCATCGCCAAGCAGACCGGCACCCTGCCCCGGCAGGGCACCATCCTGGTCGAGCTCACCCGGGCCCGCGAGTACCTCGCCCAGGAGACCGCCGCGATGCGCGCCCTGCGGGTCGGCACCGCCAACGACACCCGCAAGCAGCAGGTCGCGCTCGACGCCATGCACAGCCAGCAGGCGCTGTTCCGGATCTACGTCGGCGAGCTCAAGCCGCAGGACCAGTACGACTACAACACCCTGCGCACCAACGAGGCGTGGAGCAACCTCACCACCGCCGAGCGCGGCTTCGAGGACGCCCCCGACCGCGCCCGGGAGGCCCGCAGCGGCCCGGTCGACCCGTGGGGCGAGAACGCCGACAAGGTGCTCGCCGACATCAGCGACCTCAACGGCCGGCTCGCCGCCTCGATCGGCGACCAGGCCCGCTCCTACGCCGTCAACTCGCTGCTGCGCGGCGGCATCGCCGGTCTCGCCGGTCTCGCCGCCGTCGTCCTCTCGGTGATCATCTCCTACCGGATCGGCCGCCGCCTGGTCCGCGAGCTGGTCGGCCTGCGCAACGCCGCCACCGACCTGTCCGGCAGCCGGCTGCCCTCGGTGATGCTCCGGCTGCGCCGCGGCGAGCCGGTCGACGTGATCGCCGAGGTGCCCCAACTGGAGTTCGGCGCCGCCGAGATCGGCCAGGTCGGCCGGGCCTTCAACGAGGTCCAGCGGGTCGCCGTCGAGGCCGCCGTCGAACAGGCCGAACTGCGCCGCGGCGTCTCCGCGGTCTTCGTCAACCTGGCCCGCCGCTCCCAGGTGCTGCTGCACCGCCAGCTCACCTTGCTGGACACCATGGAGCGCCGCACCGAGGACCCGCGGGAACTCGAGGACCTGTTCCGGCTCGACCACCTCACCACCCGCATGCGCCGCCACGCCGAGGGCCTGATCATCCTCTCCGGCGGCTCGCCCGGCCGCGCCTGGCGCAAGCCGGTGCGGATGGTCGACGTGGTGCGCGCCGCGGTCGGCGAGGTCGAGGACTACGCGCGGGTGATCGTCCGGCCGTTCCCCGGCACCGGCCTGCTCGGCAGCGCCGTCGCCGACGTCACCCACCTGGTCGCCGAACTGGTCGAGAACGCCACGGTGTTCTCCCCGCCGCAGACCCAGGTCACGGTGCAGGGCGAGGTGGTGGCGCACGGCTTCTGCCTGGAGATCGACGACCGCGGCCTCGGCCTGAGCGAGCAGCACCTCGGCGAGATCAACCAGCGCCTCGCCATCGAGCAGGAGTTCGACCTCGCCGACACCGACCGGCTGGGCCTGTTCGTGGTCTCCCGGCTGGCCCGCCGTCACGGCATCCGGGTCCACCTGCGGCCGTCCCCGTACGGCGGCAGCTCCGCCGTGGTGCTGATCCCGCGTGAACTGCTCGCCGACTCCTCGGAGATCGCCCCCGAGGCGGCCCCCCGGCAGCCCGTCGAGGACGCCACCCACCGGCGGGCCCGTGGCGGCGGCGACGAGCCGGTCCGCTCCGGCCCGGCGCACGGCACCCCGATCCCGCCCGCCCCGGCGCTCGGCGGCCCCCGCCCGTCGCTCGCCGAGCCCGCCACCACCCCCGGCGGCCTGCCCCGCCGCCGGGCCGCAGGCACGCCGGCCGGCGACGCCGCCGCGGTCGCCGACGGTGCGTCAGGCGGCTTCGGGCCCGCCGGTGCCGGGACGGACGGCAGCGGGACGAACGGCACGGGCACCGGGCGGCACCGCCGCACCGAGCCCGGCGACCCGACGCCCGGCAGCGCGCCGGAACAGGCCGCGCCGGTCGCCGCCGGGCTGCTGCCCCGCCGGGTCCGGCAGGCCAACCTGGCGCCGCAACTGCGGGGCGGGCGCGCCGACCAGGGCGCGGAGGAGCCCGGCGAGCAGTCGCGCGAGCGCAGCCCCGAGGAGGCCCGCTCCGCCTTCGCCTCCTTCCAGCGCGGCTTCGCCCGCGGCCGCGGAGACCGGCTGCAGCCGGCCTCGCTGACCGTGGTCCGCTCCGAGCCGTCGCCCGCCGGCCCGTTGGCCGAACCGCCCGCCGTCCGTCCGCCCGCGCTGCCGGGTCAGCCGCGTCTGCGGATCGCGCTGCCGTCCGCGCCGGTGCCGCCGGCGCTGCCGGCCGCCCCCGTCCGCTCCGTTCCCCCGGCGCACCAGCCGCCGGCCGCACCGCCCGCACCAGCAGAAGGAACCGAATCATGACCGCAACAACACCGCCGTCCGGGGGCCTCGACTGGCTCCTCAACGACCTGGTCGGCCGGGTGGCGACACTTCGGCATGCGGTGATCCTGTCCAGTGACGGGCTGGCCACCGGTGTCTCCAGCGGCCTCGGCCGGGAGGACGCCGAACACCTCGCGGCCGTCGCCGCCGGCTTCCACAGCCTCGCCAAGGGTGCCGGCCGGCACTTCCAGGTGGGCGGCGTCCGGCAGACCATGGTCGAGCTGGACGAGGCCTTCCTCTTCATCACCGCCGCCGGCGACGGCAGCTGCCTCGCGGTGCTCAGCGACGCCGAGTCCGACGTGGGCCAGATCGCCTACGAGATGGCACTGTTGGTGAAGCGGGTCGGCGAGCACCTGGCCGCCGAGCCGCGGACCGAGACCGCACCGCCCGGGAGATGACCTGCCGATGAGCGAGCCCGAGCCGACCGAGGCGACCCCCGCGGACGCCCCGGCCGACCTGAGCGGCGAGACCGCGTCCGAGCCGACCGAGGCGAGCGCCGGCGCGGTCGACGCCGTGAGCGCCGACGCCGTGACCGGTGACGGTGCGGACGCCGTGATCGTGAACCTCCCGGGTGGCGGGGGCGGGCAGGAGTCGGCCGACGAACCGTCGATCGACCTGTTCACGCCCCGCACCCCGGTCGACGACCGCTGGTTCGACGACGACGCCGGGCCGGTGGTCCGGCTGTTCGCGATGACCAGGGGCCGGGCGGCCCGCCCGGTCGACGACGGCCTGTTCGACCTCATCTCGCTCGTCACCGCCGCCGGGCCGGCCGTGGTCGGCCCGGGCGGCGTGCCCGGCAACCTGGCGCTCGACCCCGAGCACCACGCCATCCTCGCGCTCTGCCGCGAAGAGCCGCTCAGCGTCGCCGAGTTGGGCTCCTACACCGACCTGCCGGTGAGCGTCGTGCGGGTCCTGCTCGGCGACCTCCACGACGCCGAGCTGATCAGCGTCACCCGACCCGTCCAGCTCGCCCACCAACCCGACGAGCGCCTGCTGCGAGACGTGATCAATGGCCTCCGTGCACTCTGACACCGCTGCCCCCGCCCCGACCTCAGACGGCGGGCCGCGCAGCGGTCCGTGGGGCACCCGGGCCGTGAAGATCCTGGTCGCCGGAGGGTTCGGCGCGGGCAAGACCACCCTGGTCGGGGCGGTCTCCGAGATCCGGCCGCTGCGCACCGAGGAGGTGCTCAGCGAGCGCGGCCGCCCGGTCGACGACACCGTCGGCGTGGAGACCAAGCGGACCACCACGGTCGCCATGGACTTCGGCCGGATCGACCTCCAACCCGCGCTCGCCCTCTACCTGTTCGGCACCCCCGGGCAGGACCGGTTCTGGTTCGTCTGGGACGAGCTGGCCCGCGGCGCGCTCGGCGCGGTGGTGCTCGCGGACACCCGCCGACTGGCCGACTCCTTCCCCTCGGTCGACTACTTCGAGCAGCGCGGCATCCCCTTCGTGGTCGCCGTCAACTGCTTCGAGGGCACCGAGGTCTACGCGCCGGACGACGTGCGGGCCGCGCTCGACCTGCCGGCCGCCGTGCCGGTGCTGCTGTGCGACGCGCGGCGCAAGGAGGACGGCAAGGAGCTGCTGATCCGGCTGGTGGAGCACGCCGCCGTGCGGCTGGGGCTCCGGCTGTAGGGCGTTTCCGCAGGCCATGGCAGTGATGTCCGGATAGTGGACGTCAAGTGTCTTGCGGGGCGGACGGCTTAGTGCTGTGGGTTGCCTTCCGGGCACTCGGCGTGGAAGTCTCGTAGTCGTGCCCGCCGGTGGATTGCCGCGGGCTTCCTACGTGCTCCGGGGGGTGGCGAGATGGTGGTGGTCCGATCCACCGCGGTGCCGTCCGCTCCCGTGATGCCGGTGCTGACCGTCCGGCGGTACATCGACCACGGTCTCATCTACAGCGCCTGCTGTCGCTGACGCGCCGTCGCGTCCGGCCCCCTCCCCGCCCAGTCCCGCCGAGCCTGACCCGGTGTCAGGACGGCTGCGGTACCCGGTGGCCGCGGATGCGAAGACGACTCCAGCCGACCGCCCGCCGCGCGAGAAGAGACCCCCAGATGTCGTACGTCGCCACTGCCGCCACCCCCGTCGCCCCGTCGCACGCCCCGCACCTGCGGGCCGTGCCCAACCTGCCGGCGGACCACGCCCGCCGCGACCCGCAGCCCGCCGGGCGCTTCGCCCCCGAGCAGCTGCTGGCCGGTCTCCCCGAGGGCGCCACCGTGGTGGCCGCTCTCCCGCAGGGCCTGCTGGCCCAGTTCGGCGCGGTCGGGAAGGCCCCGCTGGTCGGCTACGTGGTGGTGGTGCCCGCCGAGCCCGCCGCCTCCGAGCCCGCCCCGCCCGCTCCCGCCGCCCGCACCGAGGTGCCCGGCCGCGGCATCGCGATCGACGTGGAGCGCCGCAACGCCTACGTGGACGGCGAGTTGCTCGACCTGACCTACCTGGAGTTCGAACTCCTCGCCCACCTCACCGGCCACCCGCACCGGGTGCACACCCGCGACCACCTGGTCCACACCGTCTGGGGCTACGGCCACGTCGGCGACGGCCGCACCGTGGACGTCCACGTGGCGCGCCTGCGACGCAAGTTGGGCGCGGACTACCGGGACTCGATCGTGACCGTCCGCCGGGTGGGCTACAAGTACGCGCCGCCGGTGAACTGAACCGCCGGACGTCCGCCGCGGACCCGGGTGCACCCTGCGTGCGCCCGGGTCCGCCGCCGTTCCCGGCCGCCCCGGGTCCCGGCCGCCCCGGGTCACGGCCGTTCGTCGGGCGGCAGCAGCAGGACCGTCAGGGCCGCGGCGCAGGCGGTGGCGTGGGCCAGGGTGCGCGGCAGGTCGGTGTCGGTGAGCAGGTCGGGGGTGGAGCGGACGGCGAGCGCGTAGCGGGCCTGCGCGGTGTGGTCGAGGACGGGGACGGCGAGGGTGCGGACCCCGGGGGCGGACTCGCCCTCGTTCAGCGCGTAGCCGCGCTCGCGGGTGACGGCGAGTTCGGCGGCCAGCTCCGCGGGCGCGGTGAGGGTGCGGTCGGTGAAGGCGGGCAGCGGGCCGCTCGGCGGGGCCTCGGTGGGGGAGGGCCAGGCGAGCAGCACCTTCCCCAGGGCGGTGGAGTGCAGCGGGCGGCGCAGCCCCAGGCCGCCGGTGGCGTGCACGGAGCCGCCGACCAGGACGACGGCGTGCGGGCCGGAGCGGATGGCGAGGTCGGCGGTGGCGCCGGTGCGGCGTGCCAGCAGGTCGAGTTCGGGGCCGGCCAGGTGGAGGCCGCGGCGGTGGAAGGTGAGCCGGCCGAGTTCGGCGACGGCCGGGCCGAGCCGGTAGCGGGCGGTGCGGTCGTCCTGTTCGAGGAAGCCGGTGGCGACCAGGGTGCGGGCCAGCCGGTGCGCGGTGGAGACGCTCAGGCCGGTGCGGCGGGCCAGGTCGGAGGCGCTCTGGTCCGGGCCGTCGTCGTGGAAGCAGTGCAGCAGCCCGAGTGCGCGGTGCACCGCCTGGGCGCCGGCCGGCGGGGATGGGACGGTGGCGGGCATCGGACCTCGTTCGTCGTCGGGCAGCGCGCAACTTCCGTGCGGTTCCCAGGATATGACAGCACGTACGACCGCAACGTGACGGCCGTGTTGCGGCAGCGGTAGGGATTGTGAACAGGTGATCCCATCATCTGGCAAACCCTTGATTCGCTCCCTGAGCTCGTGGAACGCTCACGTCAGTCCGCAGCTCAGCCCAGGAGGGAGTCCACCGTGAACACGCGCCGGTGCCGCCCCTCCTGTCGTCGCTGACCGCCCCGACCGCCTCTGCCCGAGCCGCTCGCGCTCCCACCATGTGGGAGCCGCCGCCGTGCACCCCCTGCCGACCTCCGGAGCCCCGTCATGTCCCAGGCCCTCGCCGCGCCCTACCCCGACACCCTGTGGTTCACCCGCTGCCCCGTGCCCACCGCCACCGGGATCGCCGCCGACCAGGGCTGGCTGGCCGAGGAGTTCGCCGCCGAGCGGATCGCCGTCCGCTCCCTGCAGGACGTGCCGCCCGAGGTGGCCGCCGACCACCACTACACCCACGCGCTGCCCGGACTCTTCCGCGAGGGCGGCAACGTGCCCGCGCTGTGGGCCCGTTCGCGCGGCGAGCGGACCCGGCTGATCGGCCTGACCTGGATCGAGGAGCGGCAGGCGGTCCTGGTCCGGGCGGGCAGCGGCATCCACACCGCGGAGCAGCTGCGCGGTGCCCGGCTCGCGGTGCCCCGCCACCCGATCGCCATCGACTTCTGGCGCGCCATGGCGCTGGCCGGCCACCGCGGCGCCCTCGCGCTCGGCGGACTCGCCCCCGCGGACGTCCACTTCGTGGAGGTACCGGCCGAGCCCGGCGGCGGCCAGTGGGCCGCCGAGCTGGCGGCGCTGCGCGACGGGCGGGTCGACGCCGTCTACGTGAAGGGCGCGCTGGCGGTCGAGGCGGCCCGGAGGTACGGGGCCGAGGTGGCGGTGGAACTCGACGCCGCGGCCGACCGCCGCACCCGGGTCAACAACGGCACCCCGCGCCCGATCACCGTCCACCAGCAGCTGTTGGACGACCATCCCGAGCTGGTCGCCCGGTTCCTCGCGGTGCTGCTGCGGGCCGCCGACTGGGCGGCCGACCGGCCGGCCGAGGTGGCCCGGATCCTGTCGGCCGAGACCGGGGCGGGCGCCGCCGGCGTCGCGGGCGCGTACGCCGCCGGCGGGCACCGCACGCTGCACCTCGACCTGTCGGCCGAACGGCTCGACCTGCTGGCGCAGCAGGAGCGGTTCCTCGCCGACCAGGGCTTCCTGGCCGCCCGGGTCGACGTCCGGGCCTGGGCGGACCCGGCCCCGCTGGCCGCCGCCCGCGCCCTGCTCGCCACCACCTGACCTGCCGTCAGCAGCCCGCGCCCGCCCTGCACCGCCCCCGCACCCACCCGATCCCCTGTCTTCCCGAGCACCTCCCGAGAACTGGAGTGACGACATGTCGACCATCCCCGCCCGCCGACTCGCCCCCGCCGCCGTGCTGGCCGCCACCTGACCTGCCGTCAGCAGCCTGCGCCTGCCCTGCATCGCCCCCCTACCCACCCGATCCCCCGTCTTCCCGAGCACCTCCCGAGAACTGGAGTGACGACATGTCGACCATCCCCGCCCGCCGACTCGCCCCCGCCGCCGTGCTGGCCGCCGCCGCGCTCGCGCTGACCGCCTGCGGCTCGTCCGCGCAGGACGCCGCCGGCTCCGCGGACGGCAAGGGCGCCGAGGTGGTGCTGAGAGTCCCCGACCCCGGCAACTCCGGGTTCCTGGCGAAGGGGAAGCAGGACGGCTCGCTGGCCAAGGCGCTGGCGGCGGTGCACGCCAAGGTGGCGTGGACCGGCAGCGCGGGCCCGTTCGCGCCCGCCGCGCAGGCGCTCAACGCCGACCAGCTCGACGTGGCGCAGGGCTCGATCACCTCCGCGGTGGCCGCGCTGGCGCAGAAGCCCGGCTTCAAGCTGTTCTCGCAGACCGCACCGGACGGCGCGGGCGAGGGCATCCTGGTGAAGAACGACTCGCCGATCAAGGAGGTCAAGGACCTGGTCGGCCGGAAGGTCGCGGTCTCCCAGGGCGGCACCAGCGAGTACCTGCTGCTCAAGGCGCTGGCGAAGAACGGCATCCCCGCGGACCAGGTGCAGCGGGTCTACCTGCGAGCCGACCAGACCGCCGGCGTCTTCAACTCCGGCCAGGTGGACGCCTGGGCGACCTGGAGCACCTTCTCGATCCCGGCGATCGCCAACACCGGCGCGCACCTCCTGGTCGACGGGAAGGCCGTCGGCTCGGACAACTACGCGGTGTGGGCGGTGCGTTCGGCCTTCGCCGAGCAGCACCCCGAGGTGCTCAAGGCGTTCTACGGCTACCTGCACGACAACGGGCAGAAGGAACAGGCCGACCCCGCCGCCTACCTGAACGTCTTCACCGACGCCGGCCCGACCGCCGTCACCCCGGCGGAGAAGCAGGTCGCGGTCGACTTCGGCAAGCAACGGGCCTTCGACCAGCCGATCGCCGCCGCCGACGTCGAACGGTTCGGCGTGGTCGCCCGGTTCTACGCCGACCAGGGCGTCACCAAGTCCCTGGTGGACGTCAAGCCGTACCTGATCGACGTCGACGCGCTGCCCGGGCGCGCCCGGTGAGCACCGCGACGGAGACCGCCCGGGCGGCCGGACTGGTCGCCCCGCGCGCCCAGCTGCCCGCCGCCCGGCCGCGCGGCGTCTCGGCCGCGCTGCGCACCCTCGGCCCGCTCGCCCTGCTCGCCGCCTGGCAGGTCTCGTCCGCCACCGGGGTGCTCACCCCCGACGTGCTCGCCTCGCCCCGGCAGGTGGTCACGGCGGTGGGCGAGCTGTGGGGCAACGGCCAGCTCGGCGCCGCACTCGCCACCTCGCTCACCCGGGCCGGACTCGGCCTGCTGATCGGGGCCAGCACCGGCCTGCTGCTCGGCGTGCTGACCGGGTTCTTCCGGCTCGGCGACGAACTGCTCGACTCCGCCGTCCAGGTGCTGCGCACCGTGCCGTTCCTGGCGCTGGTACCGCTGTTCATGGTCTGGTTCGGCATCACCGAGACCGCCAAGATCGCGCTGATCGCGGTGGCCACCTCCTTCCCGATGTACGTCTCGGCCTCCGGCGGCGTGCGCAGCACCGACCGCAAACTGGTCGAGGCGGTGCGCAGCTTCGGACTCTCCCGCTGGGCGGTGGTGCGCGAGGTGGTGCTGCCCGGTGCGCTGCCCGCGCTGCTCTCCGGGCTGCGGCTGTCGATGACGCTCAGCGTGATCGCGCTGATCGCCGCCGAGGAGATCAACTCCACCGAGGGCATCGGCTACCTGATGGCCCAGGCGCAGAACTTCTCCCGCACCGACGTGCTGGCGGTCTGCATCCTGATCTACGGCCTGCTGGGCCTGGCCGCGGACGGCGCGGCCCGGGTGCTGGAGCGCCTGCTGATGCCCTGGCGGACCGTCAACACGCGGACCGGAGGCGGACGATGAGCGCCCCCACCCCGCCGACCGGCGGCCCCGCGGTCCACCTGCGCGGCCTGCGCCGCAGCTTCGGCACCCGGGCGGTGCTGGACGGCGTCGACCTGGACCTGGCCCGCGGCGAGTTCCTGGCCCTGCTCGGCGCCAGCGGCACCGGGAAGACCACGCTGCTGCGCATCCTGGCCGGCCTGGACCGCGCCGACGCCGGCACCGTGCTGGTGCCGGCCGCCCGGACCGTGGTCTTCCAGGAGCCCCGGCTGGTCCCGTCCAAGCGGGTGCTCGGCAACGTCACCCTCGGCCTGCCGCGCGGCGCGGCCACCCGGGCCACCGGACGGCGGGCGCTGGCCGAGGTCGGGCTCGCCGACCACGCCGACGCCTGGCCGAGCACCCTCTCCGGCGGCGAGGCGCAGCGCGCCGCGCTCGCCCGGGCCCTCGTCCGGGAGCCCGAACTGCTGCTGCTGGACGAGCCGTTCGCCGCCCTGGACGCCCTCACCCGGCTGCGCATGCAGGACCTGGTCGGCGAGCTGTGCCGGCGCCACCGCCCCGCGGTCCTGCTGGTCACCCACGACGTCGACGAGGCGATCCGGCTCGCCGACCGGGTGGCCGTGCTCCGCGACGGCGTGCTGGTCCGCGACCAGCCGGTCGCCGTCGAGCACCCCCGCGACCCGGCCGACCCCGCCTTCGCGGCCCTGCGCCGCACCCTGCTCGCCGACCTCGGCGTGCACCCCGAACCCAGCCGACTGCCCGTCACCTGACGGCGGACCAGCAAGGAGACCCCGAGCATGACCATCACCGTCGGCGTGCACCGCTCCAACCCGACCCTCACCCACCTGGCCCGACTCGACTACCTGCAAGAGGAGTTGGCCCCGCTCGGCGAGAGCGCCGACTTCCACCACTACACCGACGGCACCCGCACCGGCGCCCACCTCGCCGACGGCACCATCGACTTCGGCGGCACCGGCTCCACCCCGCCGATCACCGCGCAGGCCGCCGGACACGACCTGGTGTACGCCGCGGTCTCCGCCCCCAGGCCGGACCACGGCGCGCTGCTGGTGCGCGCCGACGGCCCGGTGCGCACCGTCGCCGACCTGAAGGGCGGCACGGTGGCGCTGGGCATCGGCTCCTGGCAGACCCACCTGCTGGCCAAGGCGCTGCACCAGGCCGGGCTGTCCTACCGCGACGACGTCCGGGCGGTCCGCCCGTCCGGCGACGAGGCGCGGCGGCTGCGCGAGGGCGACATCGCCGGCTGGATCGCCCAGGGCGCGGAGCTCGCCGAGGCGCTGCGCGGCGGCGAGGCGCGCGTCCTGGTCCGCACCGGCGAGGTGATCACCGACCGCTCGGTGTTCTTCACCCGCCGCGAACTCGCCGTCCAGCGGCCCGAGGTGGTGGCCGCCGTCGTCACCGCGCTGCAGCGCGCCGACGACTGGGCCGCCGCCCACCTCGACCAGGCCGCCGCGCAGGCCGCCGAGGAGCAGGGCGGCGCGGCCGCCGACTGGCGCAGCGCGTTCGCCGGGCTGCCGTGGCGGCTGGAGCCCGCCGGCGCCGCGTTCGTCGCCGAGCAGCAGGAGGCCGCCGACATCTTCCACGGCGTCGGCTTCATCGACCGCCCGGTCACCGTGGCCGACGCCCACCTGCCCGGCCTGGAGCAGCCCGTGGCCGACGCCGTCGCCCGCGCCGGAAAGGGGAACTGACGCCGTGGCCGCCGAAGTCCTCTGGTACCTGATCCCCCGCGAGGGCCACTACCCGTGGGAGCCGGAAGGCCGCCGCCCGGTCGACCTCGGCTACCTCCAGCAGCTCGCCGCCACCGTCGAACGGCTCGGCTACACCGGCGCGCTGCTGGCCACCGACCAGTACGACGTGTGGACCCTCGGCTCCGCGGTCGCCGCCGCCACCGGCCCCGGCTTCCGGCCGCTGCTCGCCGTCCACCCCGGCCTGGTCTCGCCGACCCTGCTCGCCAAGATGGCGCTCAGCTTCGAGCACCTGCACGGCGCCGGCCGGCTGCGGTTCAACGTGGTCAACGGCTCCACCCCGCAGCTGCGCGAGTACGGGCTGCACGTCGAGCACGACGACCGCTACCGGCTGTCGGCCGAGTACTGGGGCCTGGTCAAGCGGCTGACCCGCGGTGAGGTCGTCGACCACGACGGCGAGTTCTACCGCCTGACGCAGGCCGGCGCCTCGCTGCGCGACCTGCCGCCGCTGCGCGAGGGCCACATCCCGCTGTGGTTCGGCGGCTCCTCGCCCGCCGGGATCGAGATGGCCGCCGAGCACGTCGACGTCTACCTCACCTGGGGCGAGCCGCCGCACCTGCTCAAGGAGAAGCTGGAACGGGTCCGGGAGCGGGCCGCCGCGCACGGCCGGACCCTGCGCCTGGGCCTGCGGCTGCACCTGATCGTCCGGGACACCGAGGAACAGGCCTGGGCCGCCGCCGACAAGCTGCTCGCCGTCACCAGCGAGGCCACCTACGCCCGGCAGCTCGGCGGCGTCCGGGGCGAGGACGGGGTCGGCTGGCAGCGGCAGTTCCGCCAGCACGGCGGTCGGGTCCCGGCCCACGCACGGGAGTTGGAGACCCACCCCAACCTGTGGCCCGGGATGAGCCTGTTCCGCCCCGGCCCCGGCACCGCCGTGGTCGGCAGCAGCGCGCAGGTGGTCGAGCGGCTGCGCGAGTACCAGGACCTCGGCGTCGACACCTTCATCCTCTCCGGCAACCCGCTGCTGGAGGAGGCCTACCGGGTCGCCGAGACGGTGCTGCCCCACCTGTGAGCCGGGCCGGCCGGGCCCGCAGGTACGGGCCCGGCCGGTCGCGGGTCAGCGGCTGAGGCGGTCGATCTCGGCGATCTCCGTGGCGGTCAGCGGGCCCGCGGCGAGCGCGTCGAGGTTCTGGTCGAGCTGCTGCACGCTGCTGGCGCCGATGATCACGGAGACCACCCGCTCGTCCCGCAGCACCCAGGAGAGTGCCAGCTGGGCGAGGGTCTGGCCGCGGCCCTCGGCGACCTTGGCGAGCGCCCGGAGCTGGTCCAGCTTGGCGCCGGTGAGGGCCTCCTCCTTGAGGAAGTGGCCGACCGACATGCGCGAGCCCGCCGGGACGTCGCCGCCCAGGTAACGGTCGGTCAGCAGGCCCTGCGCGAGCGGGGAGTAGGCGATCAGCGCGGTCTGGGTCTCGCCCACCGCGTCCAGCAGGCCCTGCTCCGGCTCGCGGTTCAGGATCGAGTAGCTGGCCTGGTTCAGCAGCACCGGGGTGCCCAGCTCGCGCAGGATCGCCACCGCCTCACGGTGCTGCTCCGCCGGGTAGTTGGAGATCGCCGCGTACAGCGCCCGGCCCGAGCGGACCGCCGTGTCGAGCGCGCCCATGGTCTCCTCGAGCGGGGTCGACGGGTCCCAGCGGTGCGAGTAGTAGACGTCGACGTAGTCCAGGCCCATCCGCTCCAGCGACTGGTCCAGGCTCGCCAGCAGGTACTTGCGCGAGCCGCCGTCGCCGTACGGGCCCGGCCACATGTCCCAGCCGGCCTTGCTGGCGATGAACAGCTCGTCGCGGTACGGGCGGAAGTCCTGCGCGAACAGGTAGCCGAAGTTGCGCTCCGCGCTGCCGTACGGCGGGCCGTAGTTGTTCGCCAGGTCGAAGTGGGTCACCCCGCGGTCGAACGCACGGCGCAGCACCGCGCGCTGCACGTCCAGCGGCTGGGTGTCGCCGAAGTTGTGCCACAGGCCGAGCGAGACGGCGGGCAGCTGCACGCCGCTGCGTCCGGCGCGGCGGAAGGTCATCGAGGCGTAGCGGTCGTCCGCGGCGAGGTAGCTCATGGCAGCATCCTGCCAGGCGGGGGCGGGCGAGCGGGACCAAGGGCCCTGGGTGCGCCGACCGCGGCGGCCGTAGCCTGGACGGCCGGAGGTGGTCCGCGTGACAGCGTCGGCGAGTGCGGGACGGCAGGGCGGTGCGGGTCGCCCGGACATCGCGAGCAGGGCCGACCTGGAGGCGCTGCTGCGGCGCTTCTACGCGGCGGCCTTCGACGACCCGCTGATCGGGCCGCTCTTCGTCGACGTGGCGCGGATGGACCTGGCCCACCACCTGCCCCGGATCACCGACTTCTGGGAGAGCGCCCTGTTGCGCACCGCCCGCTACCAGGGCAACGCCCTCGCCCCGCACGCCGCGCTGCACGCCCGGGAGCCGCTCACCGCCGCCCACTTCGGCCGCTGGGTCCAGCTCTGGCGCGCCACGCTCGACGGCGGGCACGCCGGCCCGGTCACCGAACGCGCGAAGGCGCAGGCCCAACGGATGGCCGTGGCGATGCTGCGCCGGCTCGGGGACGGCGACACCGGCGGCGGCAGCGGCGGGTTCGTGCCGCTGGCGGCGGTGCGGCTCGCCTCCGGCGGGTGAGGGCGGGCGGGGACGGGGTTCGAGGGGCGGGTGTGCCCGGGCCGGAGGCGGCTTCGGCTCGTGTTCGACGCCGTCGCCCGGTTGCTAAGGTCGGGGGTGGCGGCAACGTCCAGGACTCGACCGAGATGGGGTGACGATGTGAGCGCCGAAACCCCGCGCGTGTCTCCCGTGGTCAGCACGCCGCTGTACCAGGTGAAGGCCGAGTTCTTCAAGACGCTCGGCCACCCCGTCCGGATCCGGGTGCTGGAGCTGCTCAGCGAGCGCGAGCACGCCGTCGCCGAGCTGCTGCCCGAGACCGGCGTCGAGGCCGCCCACCTGTCCCAGCAGCTCGCGGTGCTGCGCCGGGCCAACCTGGTGGTCGCCCGCCGGGAGGGCAGCACCGTCCACTACAGCCTGACCAGTCCGCAGGTCGCCGAACTCCTCAAGGTGGCCCGCGAGATCCTCGGCGGAGTGATCACCGGCCAGGCCGAACTCCTGGACAGCCTGCGCGCTCCGACCGGCTCGACCCGGGCCTGAGGTCCGCCTGCCCGCACTCACACCACCAGGTCGGCCTCGATGGCCCGGGCCCGGTGGCGCGCCATGGCGAGGTTGGCGCGGGAGCGGTCGAGCACCAGGTACAGGAAGAGGCCGCGCCCGTCGCGTGAGGTGAGCGGCCGGATCAGGTGGTACTGGCTGGTCAGGGTCAGCAGGATGTCCTCCAGCGCTTCGCCGTACAGGCCCAGCAGGTCGAGCATCTGCACCTGCGCCCGGACGATGTCGGTCGCCGCGGCCGCGGCGAGTGCGAGGTCCAGGCTGCCGTCGGGGCCGCGGGTGTCCAGTGCCATGCCGCTGGTGGCGTCGACCAGGGCCGCGCCGAGCGCGCCGTCGATCGCCAGTGCGCCCTTGAGAACAGTGCCGATGTCCGTCATCCGTGGTGCCTCCGGTCAGGGTTCGTGAACGGGCCGAGCGTAGGCAGCCGGTCGGAGCGGCTCGCGGCGTTGACCGGTAGCGACCGGGAAAGATCACAAGCTTTGGAATTGATGACATGCAGAAACAGTGATTTGCGAAATTAAGCAAGTCCATACATGATGCCTGCTAGTGGGAACGGCATCCGGCGTGTCCGATCGGGTCCGGCCCGGGACGGCCGAGGGAGGGCGACGGTGACCGAGATCTTCGACGAGGAGCTGCGCGAGCAGCTCGCCCGGGCCCGCCAGGCGCTCCGGGACGCCCGGTCGGCCGGCGACGAGGACGGCGAACAGGCGTACGCCGGGCGGGTGTCCGAGCTGCTGCGGATCGCCGAGCGACACGGGATCGACGTCCCGCGGTCCGCCGCGGAGCCCTGGTGACCGCCACCCGCGGGGGCCGGCCGTGGGTCGGACTCCGGTTGCTCACCGGACTCCGCTCGGCGGTCGAAGTCCGCCTGCCGGACGGGGAGGCCCGCGCGTGAACGCCGTGCTGGGCCGGGTGGCGGCCGTGCTGCCGAACCGCCGGATCCTCGCCACCATGGGCCGCTCGCCGCGCAAGGACCTGGTGGCCGGGCTCACCGTCGCGATCGTCGCGCTGCCGCTCGCCCTCGGCTTCGGCATCTCCTCGGGCGCCGGGGCGGCGGCCGGACTGGCCACCGCCGTGGTGGCGGGGGCGCTGGCGGCGGTGTTCGGCGGCTCGAACCTCCAGGTCTCCGGACCGACCGGAGCGATGACCGTGGTGCTGCTGCCGATCGTCCACCGGTACGGCGCGGACGGGGTGCTGACGGTCGGTCTGCTCGCCGGCGTGGTGCTGGTGGCGCTCGCGCTGGCCCGGGCCGGACGCTGGATGGCGTACGTGCCGGTGCCGGTGGTGGAGGGGTTCACGGTCGGGATCGCCGGGGTGATCGCCCTGCAGCAGGTGCCCGGTGCGCTCGGGGTGGCCGCGCCCGCGGGCGACAACCCGGCGGTGGTCGCCGCGAAGGCGGTCGGCCGGTTCCTCGGCGCGCCGCACTGGGCTGCGCTCGGCCTCGCGCTGGGGGTGGCCGCCGTGCTGCTGGTCGGCGGGCGGCTGCGGCCCGCCGTCCCGTTCTCGCTGCTCGCGGTGGTCGCGGCGACGGTGGCGGTCAGGGCGTTGGGCCTGCCGGTGGCGACCATCGGCCGGCTGCCGGCCGGCCTCCCGGCGCCCTCGCTGGGCTTCCTCGACCTGTCCGCCGTGCCCGCGCTGCTGCCGTCCGCGCTCGCGGTGGCGGCGCTCGCCGCGCTGGAGTCGCTGATGTCGGCGACCGCCGCGGACGCCCTGAGCGTGAGCGAACGGCACGACGGCGACCGGGAGTTGTTCGGCCAGGGCGTGGCCAACCTGGCGGCTCCGCTGTTCGGCGGAGTGGCCGCGACCGGCGCCATCGCCCGGACCGCCGTCAACGTCCGCTCCGGCGCGGCCTCCCGGCTCGCGGCGCTGGTGCACGCGGCGGTCCTCGCGGTGATCGTGTTCGCCGCCGCGCCGCTGGTGTCCGGCATCCCGCTCGCGGCGCTGGCCGGGGTGCTGATCGCCACGGCTGTGCGGATGGTGGAGGTCGGCTCGGTGCGGGCGCTGGCGCGCAGCGGGCGCGGCGAGGCGGCGGTGCTGGTCCTGACGGCGGCCGCCACGCTGGCGTTCGACCTGGTCACGGCGGTGGTGGCGGGCCTGCTGCTGTCGGGGGTGCAGGCGCTGGCCAAGGTGGCGCGGGCCGCCCGGGTGGAGCAGGTGCCGCTGCACGACGAGCTGCCGCCGGCCGACCACCACGCCGAGGAGCAGGCGCTGCTGGCGGAGCACATCGTCGCCTACCGGATCGACGGGCCACTGCTGTTCGCCGCCGCGCACCGGTTCCTGCTGGAGCTGACCGAGTCCGCGCAGGTGCGGGTCGCGATCCTGCGGATGTCACGGGTCAGCGCGATCGACGCCAGCGGCGCGGTGGTGCTGGGCGACGCGATCACGAAACTGGAGCGGCGCGGCACCCTGGTGCTGGTCTCGGGCCTGCGCGCCGAGCACCGGCGGCCGCTGGACGCGCTCGGCGTGCTGGACCGGCTCCGCGCGGAGGGCCGGGTGTTCGCCGCCACTCCGGCCGCGATCGCCTACGCGCGGCGCCGGTTGGCCGATACCCCGCAGCCCGACCCGATCACCCCGACCCTGCTGGAGCAGTCATGAGCGACGCCGTCCGGGACGAGCGGACCAGGCGCAGGGCGATGCTCGTCCGCGCCCTGATCTACATCGCGGGCACCCACCTCTTCGCCGGCTTCGTGGTCCTGCTCTTCGCCCTCGGCAACCGCCACTGACCCGCCGGGCGGGGGTGGGGCGGGTCTTTCGGACTACGTCGGTAGGGCGGGTCTTTCGGATCACGTCGGATCAGCGGGCGTTGTCGGGGTGCGTGGCCCGGCGGCGGCCCCGGCGGATGGGGTGTGGCGTGGTGCGGGTACGACTTGGAGACGACTTGGAGGGCAGCTCGCGGCGGGGGCTGGCCGGCATCGCATAGGCTCGACGGCGATGGTGCGGATCACGGTGCTCGGGGCGCTCACGGCGCAGGTGGCGGGGGTCGCTGCCCGGTTGGGCGGCCCGCGTCAACGCGGTGTGCTCGCACAGCTGTTGGCGGCCCGGGGCGAGGCCGTCCCGGCGGACCGGCTGATCGAGAACCTGTGGGAGGGGCGTCCGCCGGCCAAGGCCGCGGTCTCCCTGCAGGCGTACGTGTCGAACCTGCGGCGGCTGCTGGAGCCCGGGCGCGGTCCGCGGCAGGAGGCCCGGCTGCTGGTCAGCGAGGCCCGCGGGTACGCGCTGCGGGATGTCGGGACGGACGCCGCGGAGTTCGAGGCGCTGGTCCGGCGGGCCGGCGGCGGGAGCGGCGGCTCGCTGCTGCTGCGGCAGGCGCTGGCACTGTGGCGGGGCCCCGCGTACAGCGAGTTCGCGGACCAGTCGTGGGCCGCGGTGGAGGCCGGTCGGCTGGCCGATCTCCGGGTCGCGGCCCGGGAGTTGGCGGTCCGGCGGGAGCTGGGCGAGGGACGGCTCGCGGAGGCCGTGCAGGAGGCCGCCGCGCTGACGGAGGAGCATCCGCTGCGCGAGGAGGGCTGGCGGCTGCTGGCCCTCGGCCTGTGGCACTCCGGCCGGCAGGCCGACGCGTTGGCCGCCGTCCGGCGCGCCCGGACGCACTTCGCGGAGGAACTGGGCCTCGACCCGGGACCGGTGCTCGGCGCGGTGGAGTCCGCGATCCTGCACCAGCGGGTGGAGGAGCTGACGCTGGCGGACACCGGCACCGGGCCGTTGACGGCCGGGACGCAGCGTGCCGCGGGCCCGGTCGTGTCGGATGGTGCGACGGGGGAGCCGGGCGGTGTCGCGTCGGTGCGGGGGCTGGCTGATGCGACGGGCGGGGCGCAGCGTGTTGCGGCGGTGGTCGCGGTGGGCGGCGTGCCGGGGGAGCCTGGCGGCTCGGTGTCCGTGGGGGCGATAACGCCGTTGCGGGGGCTGGCTGCTGCCGCAGGCGTGCCGGGGGAGCCGGGCGGCGCCGCGCGCGTGGGGGCGATAACGCCGTCGCGGGGGCTGGCCGATACGACGGCCGGGACGCAGCGTGCCGCGGGCCCGGTCGTGTCGAATGGTGCGACGGGGGAGTCGGGCGGTGTCGCGCCGGTGCGGGGGCTGGTGGACGCGTGGGTCGGGGCGGAGCGTGGCGCGAGCCCGGTCGCGGTGGCCGTGGGGGCGGTGCGCGGGGCCGGGGTGGCGTGGTCGCACGGGCGGGCGCGGGGGCCGTTGTTCGTGGGGCGGGAGGCGGAGCTGGCGGCGTTGCGGGGGGCCGCGGAGCTGTCGCGGGGCCGGGTCGGGTTCGCGGTGGTGAGCGGGGAGGCCGGCGCGGGGAAGTCGACGTTGCTGGGCCGGCTGCGCGAGGAACTGGCCGGGGACGGCTGGCTGGTGGCGACCGGGCGGTGCCCGGAGAGCGCGGGCGCCCCGGCGGCGTGGGCGTGGACGGAGGTGCTGCGGGAGGTCGGCGAGCAGGCGCCGAGCCCGCAGGTGGCCGGTGAACTCGCCCCGCTGCTGGCCGAGTCCGGGCTGACGGTGCGTCAGGACGCGCTGTCCGGGCGGTTCCGGCTGCACCGCGCGGTGATCGCCCGGCTGCGGGAGGCCGCCGCCCGGGCCCCGCTGGCGGTGCTGCTGGACGACCTGCACGCGGCGGATCCCGAAACCCGGTCGCTGCTGGCCGAGTTGGCGGCCGATCAGGCGGTCGGCGGGGTGGCGGGCCTGCTGGTGGTGCTGTCGCTGCGGCCGGGGGAGGGCGAGTTGGCGGAGGTGCTGGCCCCGGTGGCGCGGCGCTCGCCGGTCCGGGTCGCACTGGCCGGGCTGCCGCCGGCTGAGGCCGGGCGGCTGATCGAGGCGGTGTGCGCGCGGGCGGTCGGTGAGGAGACGGTGCGGGCGCTGTCCGAGCGGACCGGCGGGAACCCGTTCTACCTCACCGAGAGCGCCCAACTGCTCGCCGTGGAGGGCGAGTCGTCGGCGCTGCGGGAGGTGCCGCAAGGCGTCCGGGAGGTGCTGCGGCGGCGGGTCGAGCGGCTCAGCGGCCCGGCGGTCGACCTGCTCCGGCTGGCGGCCGTCGCCGGTCGCGAGGTGGAGGCCGAACTCCTGCTGCGCGCCGGCGACCTGACGGAGGACGCGGCGGTGGAGGCGGTCGAGGCGGCGGTGGCCGGCGGCCTGCTGACCGAACCCCGGCCGGGCGTACTGCGGTTCGCGCACGTGCTGGTCCGGGAGACGCTGTACGCGGACCTCGGCGGGCTGCGCCGGGCCCGGCTGCACGGCCGGATCGGGCAGGCGCTGCGGGAGCTGCGTCCGGACCGGCTCACCGCGCTGGCGCACCACTTCACCCAGGCGGCCAGCGCGGCGAGCGCCGAACTCGCGGTCGAGTACTGCGTGCGGGCCGCCGAGACGGCGGAGCGGCGGTACGCGCACGAGAGCTGCGCCGGGCTGCTGCGGCAGGCGGTGGAGAACCTGGACCGGTCGCCGGACCGGTCGGCCGGGGACCGGGCGGCCCGCCGGATCGAGCTGCTCGGGGCGCTGCTGCGGGCCCAGGTGCGGGCCGGCGAGGTGACGGCGGCGGGCGAGACCAAGGCGGCCGCCGTCCGGGCGGCCCGGGAGAGCGGGCGGGAGGACCTGCTGATCGCGGCGTGGACGGCCTGGACCGAGCCCACCCCGTGGGTCACGCACGCGTACGGCACCTTCGACCAGGAGGCGATCGACACCCTGACCGGCCTGCTGCGCCGTACCGACCTCGCCCCGGCGGTCCGCTGCCGGCTGCTGGACGCGCTCACCTACGAACTCGACTGCACCGGCTCGGCGGCCGCCGTCAACGCCGCGACCGAGGCGGTCGCGATCGCCCGCGCGGAGGGCGACCCGCGGCTGCTCTGCCTCGCGCTCGCCTCCCAGGCCCGGGCGCACGACTACGAGTTGCAGGCCGACGACCGGCTGGCGCTGGCCACCGAGCTGGCCGAGCTGGCCGCCGCCCACGACCTGCCCGCCTACCGCTGGCACGCCGCCAACCTGGCCGCCTCGGTCGCGGCCGTGCACGGCGACCTGCCCGCGCTGCGCCGCCACCTGTCCGAGGGCCTGGAGATCGCCCGCCGCTACGGCCTGGCCGAACTCGCCGACATCGGCCTGTGCCAGCTCGGCATGCTGGAGCTGACCGCCGACCGCCCGCAGGCCGCCGTCGAGCTGTACCAGCAGGCGCTGACCGGACTGGCCTCGCGCGGCTCGGTGCACGCCGACGCGTTCGGCGCGCTCGTGTGGATCGTCATCGCCTTCCGGCAGGGCCGGATCGCCGAGACGCTCCCGCTGATCGAGCGCCACCAGCCGCAGTACGGCAGCCTGGTGGCCGACGTCGCCGCGCTCGCGCTGGCCGCCGCCGGGCGGACGGCGGAGGCCCGGGAGGCGCGGCGCGAACGCCACCGGGTGCAGCCCGACTACTACCGTTCGCTCTTCCTGGTGCTGCGCGCCGCCGCCGTGGTGGCCCTGGACGAGCGCGCCGAGGCGGCCGAACTGATCGAGGAGCTGCGGCCGTTGGCCGACCTGGTGGCGGGCGCCGGCTCCACGTCCATCGCGGTCCGGCCGGTCGCCCTGGCGCTCGGCGAGCTCGCCGCGCAGCTGGGCCGCACCGCTGAGGCCGCCGGGTACTTCCGGCTGGCGCTGGAGGTGGCCCGCCGCTGGGAGGCTCCGCACTGGGAGGCCGAGGCGCGGCAGGCGCTGACCGCGATCGGGCAGCGTCCGGCCCTGGAGCGCTGAGCCGGGGCGGAGCCGCCAAGTGGGCTCCAAGCGGGTCCGTTCACACTGGGGTTCGACCCTGCATGCTCAACGTCCCACGTGTGGAAGGCTCTCGCATGTCCTCCCTTCTCGGCCGCCTCGGCGGTGCGGCGGCGGCCCGGCCGTGGCGCACCATCGTGGCCTGGCTGCTGCTGATCGCCGCCGTCCTGGGCCTGGCCGCCGCGTTCGGCGGCCAGCCGCGCGACAACTACCGGGTGCCGGGCACCCGTTCGACCGTCGGTGCCGACCTGCTCAGCGAGCGGTTCCCGGAGACCTCCGGCACCACGGCCCGGGTCGTGGTGCACGACCGGGGCGGCAACCCGCTGCCCGCCGCCCCGCTGGCGGAGCTGCGGGAGCGGCTCGCGGCGGTGCCCAGGGCCCAGTCGGTGACCCCGCCGGTGCCCTCGCAGCACGGCGACACCGCGCTGCTGACGGTCAGCTACCGGGTGAAGGTGACCGAGTTCAAGGGCTCCGAGGGCCTGGACGCGCTGCGCGCCGCCGCCCGGCCCACCACCGACGCCGGGTACCAGGTGGAGTTCGGCGGCCAGCTGCCGGAGAACTTCTCCGCCCCGGACGGCACCGCCGAGGCGATCGGCATGCTCGCCGCCCTGGTGATCCTGGTGGTGGCGCTCGGCACGGTGGTCTCGGCCGGCCTGCCGCTGGTCGTCGCGCTGGCCGGCGTCGGCGTCGGCACCGGCCTGACCACGCTGATGGCCGCCGTCACCGACATCAGCCCCACCGCGCCGACGGTCGCCTCGATGGTCGGCCTGGGCGTCGGCATCGACTACGCACTGCTGCTGGTGAGCCGTCAGGTGGAGGGCCTGCGCAAGGGCCTGGACAAGCGGGCGGCCGCCGCCGAGGCCAACGCCACCGCCGGCTCGTCCGTGGTGGTGGCCGGCTCGACCGTGCTGGTCTCGCTGTTCGGCCTGAAGCTCTCCGGCCTCTCGGTGTACTCCTCGTTCGGCTACGCGACCTTCGCGGTGGTCGGCGCGGTGATGCTGGCCGCGCTCACCCTGGTGCCCGCACTGACCTCGCTGGCCGGGAACCGGCTGCTGAAGCGCGCCGAGCGGCGCGCGGGCGCGGCGGAACGTTCCGCCAAGGGCCCGACCAGGACCGAGCGGTGGGCGCAGCTGATCGGCCGTCGCCCGGTCGCCGCCGCGGTGCTCTCGCTGGTGGTGCTGCTCGGCCTGGCCGCGCCGATGCTGGGCATGCGCACCTGGCCGCAGGACGCCGGCAGCCAGTCGTCCGGCAACACCACCCGCAAGGCGTACGACCTGATCGCCGAGGCGTACGGGCCGGGCGCCAACGGGCCGCTGCTGGTCGCGGTCGACCTGAAGCGGGTCGACAAGGCCGAACTGCCCGCCCTGGCGCAGACCCTGGGCCGGGACCCGGGCGTCGTCGCGGTGCAGCCGCCGCTGGTCAACCAGGCCGGGGACGCCGCGGTGATCACCGTCCAGCCGAGGACCGGGCCGCAGGACCGGGAGACCCCGCGACTGCTGCAGCGCATGCGGGACACCGAACTGCCCGCCGGGGCCGAGGTCACCGGCGTGGTGGCCTCGTTCTCGGACATCTCCGACCGGCTGTCGGCCAGGCTGTGGGTGGTGGTGCCGTTCGTGGTGGCGCTGTCGCTGATCCTGCTGACCGTGCTGTTCCGGGCCCCGGTGATCGCCGTCAAGGCGGCGGCGATGAACCTGCTCTCGGTGGCCGCCGCGTACGGCGTGATGACCGCGGTCTTCCAGCACGACGCGGGCGCCCGGCTGCTCGGGCTGCCGCACGCGGTGCCGGTCTCCAGCTGGGTGCCGATCCTGATGTTCACCGTGCTGTTCGGGCTCTCCATGGACTACGAGGTGTTCCTGCTCGCCCGGGTCCGCGAGGACTGGCTGGCGACCGGCGACCCGCGCGGCAGCGTGGTGCGCGGCCTGTCCGCCACCGGACGGGTGATCAGCAGCGCCGCGGCGATCATGGTGGCGGTCTTCACCGGCTTCGCGATCGACCCCGACGTGACGGTGAAGATGATCGGCGTCGGCATGGCGGTCGCGGTGCTGGTGGACGCCACCGTGGTCCGGCTGGTGCTGGTGCCCGCCACCATGACGCTGCTCGGACGGTTCAACTGGTGGCTGCCGGGCTGGCTGGACCGGCTGCTGCCGCAGCTGCGCCTGGAGCACGACGGCGAGCCGGCGGCCGCCGCCGAGCCGCGCAGCAGCGTCACGGTCTGAGCCGCACCCCGCCCCCGGTCGGCGAGGACAGGTCAACTCGCTTACGAAGTGCCGAAGTTGAGACATATTTCGGCCACATCCGGAGTGCCGTCCTATGACATCCTGATGCTCCAACAGGCCGGGACGCTGGGGGCGGGCTTGCACGGGACAGCTATGGCCGCGGCCGGCGCCGGGCGCGGAACCACGGTGGCCGAGGCGACCGAGACCCGGATCAAGCGGATGATGCGCCTGATCCGGGTCTCGACCTCGGCGTTCATGCTGCTGCCGCTGCTGGGCTGGTCCCAGCTGCGGCATCCGTGGCTGGCCGCCGTCGCCGCCGCCGCGGCGATCGCCGAGGCGGTCTGGTTCGACCGGCGGGCGGCCCGCGCGAAGGGCCCGCTGGAGCCCGCGGTGGTGCTGGTCGACGCCGGCTTCTGCGTGCTGCTGATGCTGGCGGGCTCGCAGGCCGCCGTCCCCGAACTGCGCAACGTGGTGATGACCGAGCTGGTCCCCTTCAGCCTCGGCTCCGCAGCCGTGGTCGGCGTCTCCCGGGTGAACCGTCCGCTGGGCCTGCTCGCCGTCGCCGCGCTGATGGGCGCCTGGTACGCCGCCGTGTTCCCCGACGTACGGCTGAAACTCGCCTCCGACCTGCTCGGCTTCGCGCTCTGGTACCTGGTCGGCCGGCGGATCGCCGTCACCTGGCGCGACCTCGCCGAGCAGACCAGCGCCATCAACGCCGAGAGCGAGGACCGGCTGCGCACCATCACCGAGCAGCGGCAGGCCGAGACCGAGGCCCGACACCGCGACGAACTGCACCGCGCCATCCACGACCTGATGCTGCCGGTGGTCCACCACGTCGCCTCCGGCGGCGCGGTCGGACCCGCCGAGGAGCGCTGGGCGCTGCGCACCGCCGTCAGCGCCCGCCGCTGGCTGGAGGACCCGCGCTACGTCCGGGCGCAGGGCCTGCGGGCCGCGCTGGCCGGCGTCATCGAGGTGTTCACCGACCGTGGCCTGATCATCACCGAGACGCTGATCACCCGCCGCGAGCCGCCGCCCGCCGTGATCAACGCCCTGGAGGGCGCGGTCACCGAGGCGCTGAACAACGTGGTCCGGCACGCCGGGGAGCGCGGGCAGACGGTGGTGCTGTTCGCCAAGGCCGACGAGGACGGCGTGGTGGTCACCGTGCAGGACCGCGGCGTCGGCTTCGACCGCGACGGCGTGCCGTCCGGCGGCGGCCTGCGGCGCAGCCTGCGCTCGATCGAGCACTACGGCGGCCGGGTGACGGTCGACTCCCGGCCCGGGCGCGGCACCAAGGTGCGCTGGGAGTGGCGTCCGGCCGGCGCGGACGCGCCGGGTACCCCGGACGCCTCCGGTGCGCAGCACGGGAGTTCGGCGGTCGCCGAGCAGGGAGGGGTGGCGGCATGAGGGCGTTCCGCAGTCCGGCGGAGATCAGCCTCGGCGTGGTCGACGACCACCCGCCGTTCCGGGCCGGCCTGCTGGCCGGACTCACCGCGGCCGGGTTCCGCTCCCTCACGGTGGCCGGATCCACCGAGGAGCTCGGCGACCTGCGGCCCGAAGTGGTGCTCTGCGACCTGGAGTTCCCGGAGGGCTGCCGGTCCGGCCGGGAGGCCGTCGAGTACCTGGTGGCCCGCGGCTGCCTGGTCATCGGCTTCTCCCACCTGGCGCGCCGGGAAGCCCAGCTGGACGTCCTCGCGGGCGGGGCGCGGGGCTTCGTGATGAAGTCCGAGGAGACCTCCGTCTACTGCGAGGCGGCCGGCGAGGTGGCCCGCGGCGGCTACTGGATCGGGCCCCGGCTGGCCGGCTACCTGATCGAGGACGCCGACAACCGTCCGCTCGCCAAGGACGAGATCGGCCCGGCCGAACGGGCCCTGCTCACCGCGCTCGCCGAAGGCGACACCCAGGCCGAGTTCGAGCATGCCGCGAAGCTGCCCGACGGCGGCTCGATCCCGCTGATGGACCGGGTGTTCGACGCGGAGCGCCGCCGGAACCGGGTGATCACCCCCTCGGTCCGCGAGTTCCAGATCGTCGAACTGATCGGCCGTCAGGGCCTGCGCTCCGCCGAGGCCGCCCGCCGGCTGTTCATCACCGAGGCCACCCTCAAGTCCCACCTGGAGAACATCCGCGACAAGTACCTCCTGGCCCACCCGCACGCGCCCCGCGACCTCCCCCCGCGCGACGCCTCCCGCCGCTGGGCCGAGGAGTTCGACGGACGCCGCTCGTAGACTGGGCCCTCGGCGGACGCCGCGGTGCTCCGCCGCGGGCGGAAGGGGGGCGGCGGCGATCCTTGCGCTGCTCAGCTCGGCCGGCGTCGAGGTGTGGGTCGGCGGCGGGTGGGGCGTCGAGGCGCTGGCCGGAGCGGGCTTCCGTGGGACGCTCGACCAGCGGCCGGTCCGGTTCGTGGCCGCGGATCCGGCCGGGCGTGAACTCGACCTGCATCCGCTGGAGTTCGCGTCCCACGGCAGTGCCACCCAGGCGTCCTTCGACCCGGCGGCCCCGTTCCGCTACCCCGCGGCGTGCTTCGTCACCGGCCGCATCGGCGGCGCCGCCGTGCCCTGCCTCTCCGCCGAACAGCAAGCGTACTTCCACCAGGGGTACCGGCCCACCGCACGCGACCTGCACGACATGGCGCTCCTGCGCGAGGAGTTCGGGATCGCCACGCACTTCTGAGCCCGGCGGCCCGGTGGCGGGCATCCCCGGAATGGGGACTGCCGGGGAGGGGCCGCGGGGCGCGACCATCGGCCATCGGGTGCGGGGTCCGGAAGGCGGTGGGGGCGGGTGGGGTGGTGGGGTCGGCGATCCCGACAACCTCCGGCGGACGACGGGCCGTTCCTGGCGCTGTTCCTGACGGCGACGGACCTGCCCGGCCCCGTGGCGCGGATCTGCCCGCCGGACGGCCGCCTGCCGCCCGCCCTCGACCCCCCGCTGCGCGGGGTGCTGCGCAGCGGCGCGGCGGTGTGGGCCGCGCCCGGCGACGCGCCGCTGCACCGCTTCGACGACCTGCGCTGGCAGTTCCGCCGGGACCGGCAGGCGCGGGTCGCGGCCCGCCGGATCAGCGCCGAACTCGCCTGCCCCGCCGGGTCGGTGGCCGCGGTGCGGCGGCACGGACGGGTGGTCGCCCGGCTGGTGTACACCCCGGGAGCGGACCCGGCCGCGCCCAGGCTCGCCGTGCTGCTGGCCCGGGTCGCCGTGCTGGCCGGCGACAGCAGTTGACCGCCCGTCAGGCCCGTCCGGGCTCCCCGAAACGGTGACTCACGGATCGGCCGCAGGCCTCGCAGACTGGCGGCAACGGGGGTAGCGGGAAAGGGGGTTGGGCGCTGTGGCACCGGAGCCGATGCCGTGGGGACAGGTGGAGGGGACCGAGCCGGAGGAGGTCCGGCCCAGCCGGTGGGTGCGGGTCCTGCGGTGGAGCGCCGCGGTGGACTCGCGGCACCTGATGTCCAGGACCGAGCGGACCAGGGCGGCCGGCGTCGGCGCGCTGGTGCTGCTGGTGGCGTGCACCGCCGCGGGGTCGATGGCCGCGCTGATCACCATCGTGTACGGCGCGGTGCACTGGTGGACGGTGGCCGCCGCACTGGTGTGGGGCGCGATCGTGTACGCCGTCGACCGGGCGATCCTCGCCGAGCCGTCGTACGGGGACCAGCGCGCCACCGAGTGGGCGGGCGACGAGGCGGGCGAGACCCTGACGGGCCGTCAGCCGATCGCGCCGGTGCGCCGCCGGGCCCGGATCGGCCCGGCCCTGGCCTACCCGCTGCGGGTCGGACTGGCGCTGGTGGTGGCGCTGCTGGTCAGCGAGGCGGTCTGCCTGGTGCTGTTCCAGCCGGAGATCCGGCAGGTGCTGGCCCAGGAGTCGGAGGGCGTCTACCGCGGCGCCGTCACCGCGGCCGTGGACGAGCGCGTCCGCCAGCTCGAGAAGACCGTGGCCGACAACAACACGCAGATCGAGGTCGGCAACAGCCGGGTCGCCGCACGGAAGCAGGCGCTGACGGACGCCCAGAACCACTACTACCAGGAGGTCGACAACCCGGACCGGCCCGGCTTCGGCAGCCTCGCCGCCACCGAGCAGGCCAAGGTCGACGCCGCCCAGCGGGCCCTCGACGACACCACCACCGAGACGACCGCCGCCGACAAGGCGCTCACCGGCGCCAACACCGCGATCCAGCGCGAGATCACCGACCTGCGCACCCCCGGCAGCGCCGGCTACCGGGCGATCGCCGACGGCGACGTGCTGCGGACCGCCCACGAGGTGGCGTACGCCCGGGCCGGCTGGCTCGCCCAGGAACGCGCGCTGCGCACCTTCCGGGCCGCCCACCGCGACGACCCGCTGGTGCAGTGGCTGCCCTGGCTGATCCGGGCGCTGCTGCTGCTGATCGACCTGCTGCCGCTCACCCTGAAACTCGGCTCGCCGAACACCGTCCACCACCGCCGGGTGCGCGAACAGGCCGCGCTGATCCGCTACGCCGACCGCGCCGAACTCGCCCTCGCCCGCTACGCGCAGGACCTGGCGGACGAGCACCGGCGCAACGGCATCCGGCTGGCCGCCGACCTGGCCGCCGCCCGCGAGCGCCACTACCGCGACGCCCGGGTCCGCCACCTCGACGGCGAGGACGACCGGCACCAGCGGGCCGGCAAGCACTGACCCGCCGTCAGGACCGGCCCGCCGGGCACCGCCGACCCGTCGTCAGGTCCGGCAGACCGCGCGGACACCCACGGACACACCCGGAACCGACACACCGGAAGGACCACCATGGACCAGGACTCCAGGGAGCAGGCCGCACTGCGCGCCCTGGCCAACCGCGTCCTCACCGCCCTCGGCAAGCTCCCGCCGGGCGGCCCGGAGCGGGCCAGGGCCGTCGCCGAGGCGCGACAGGCCGCGATCGAACTCCACACGGTGGCCCAGCGCAACCCGTCGCTGGCGTTCGCCGGCTGCTACTCGGCGGGCAAGAGCCTGCTGCTGTGCGTGCTGACCGGGCTGCCGGACCTGCTGGCGGTCTCCAAGGTGCCGACCACCGGCAACATCACCGCGCTGCGGGTGCACCCGGCGCCGCCCGGCACCCCGCCCCGGGTGGGGGAGATCCGGGTCGGCTACCTGTCGCCGCGGGACGTGGCGGGCCTGGCCCGGCACATCCTGGACCGGATCGGCACGGTCGTCGCCAAGCCCGGCCACGACGCCGACCTGGCGAAGCTGGCCCGGCACCAGCCCGTCGACCCGGCGAACCCAGCCGCCCCGGACTGGGCGCCCACCGAACTGCTGTGCGCCCGGCTGTGGGCCGGCGGGAACATCGAACTGCGGTCCTGGGCCGCCGAGTTGCTGGAGCTGCGGGACGCCCTGGCGCAGGGCGTGCACCTGCTGCGGGCCAGCGAGCAGAGCCCGGCGGTGGTGATCGCGCCCGAGCTGCTCAAGGACGCGCTGCGGCTCGGCCTGGAGCAGGCGCTGCCGCCCGCGCCGCCGCCGGCCTGGACCGGCATCCCGATCGGCGGCGGGCAGCTGGACGCGGCGGCCCTGCACGCCACCTTCCCGCTGATCCGCGAGGTCACGGTGGACGTCGAACTCCCCACCGACCGCTGGGACCTGGGCGGGCGCACGGTCGAACTGCTGGACTTCCCCGGCCTGGACACCGGCACCTGCCGGGACGCCTACCTGAGCGAGCTCGAACTGCCGCGCGCCACCTCGGTGCTGGTCACCGTGGAGGCCGACCACCCGAAGAGCGAGCACCTGCTGGCCTTCCGCACCCTGCTGGAGCAGGGCCGCCACCACTCCGCCGGGCTG
This sequence comes from Kitasatospora sp. NPDC049285, assembly GCF_040678815.1. NCBI lineage: Bacteria > Bacillati > Actinomycetota > Actinomycetes > Kitasatosporales > Streptomycetaceae > Kitasatospora > Kitasatospora sp. NPDC049285. The sequence goes on from NZ_JBFAQR010000023.1 coordinate 36,829, forward strand.
GCCGACTCGGTGCTGGTCGCCGCCAACATGTTCGACCTGATGCCGGTGCCGCAGCCGCTGCCCGGCACGATCGAGGAGTGGGCCGACTCCACCGTCCACAAGACCTTCCGCACCCTGTACCACGTCATCGGCAAGGTCACCGGCGGCCGGCTCGACCGGGCGGCGCTGACCTCCGCGCTGGCCGCCACCCGGATGCTCGGCTTCCCCGCGGGCAGCGAGGTCGGACCGGAGCAGCAGGCCGCCGCCCTGCGCGCCCTGACGGCGTGGCACCCGGTCGCCGACGGGCTGCTCGCCGGCGACCCGCAGCACCCGCTCACCCGCGCCCTCGACCAGCTGCGCACCGACGCCGGCGTCGCCCACCTGCGCCGGATGGTCGCCGACCACCTCACCGGACCCGGCCTGGCCGTCTGGCGGCAGGAGCGCAAGGCCGCCGCCGCGAAGCTGCGCACCGCGTTCCGACGGGTCGTCATGCTGACCGAGCCGGCCGTGCCGCCGCCCCCCAGCAGCCCTCAGGACCAGGCCCGGCTGCGCGCGCTGCGCAGCGCCCTCGCCTCGGCCGCCTCCGACCTGCGGCACCGGGTCGACCAGCTGTCCACCTTCGCCCAGCAGCCGCTGGCCGACGGCATCAGCCTGGAGGACCGGCTGCTCGACCAGGCCGCCCAGGAGGTGCACGGCTGGCGGGCCTGGCGCGACACCCTGACCGCCGCCGACAAGGGCTGGATCAGGGTGGACGCCGCCCGGCTCGCCGCCGGACTCCGCCCCGCCATCGCCACCGACGACTTCCACGCCCCGTACCTGGAGACCCGTCAGGTGCTGCGCGAACACACCAGGAAGGCCCTGGTCGGGGCCCTCGCCGAGTGGACCGCCGCCGCGTACGCCCCCGCCCACCCGCTCGGCCGGCTGCTCGACCGGTACCCGGCCGACCGGCAGGCACTGCTCGCCCGGCTCGCCGCGACGCACTCGCTGACCGCCGCCGAGGACCGGCTGAAGCGGCTCGACCAGCTGGTCGACACCGGCCTGGTCGCCGCCCAGCTGCCCGCCGAACAGCCCGCCCCGGCACCGCAGTTCGAACCGGAAGGCGACCCCGCGTTCCCGCTGCCGTACGGCCACGCACTGGCCTGGCACCCCGACCGGAAGCTGGCCGGGGTCACCCGCGGCTTCCTGTACAGCCACACCGACGTGGAACGGCTCTACCGGCTGCGCCGCGACCTGGTCCGCGGCACCCACCACGAGGCGTGCCTGCTGCTGCACGGCCTGCTCACCGCGGTGGCCGCGGGGCTGCGCGCCCGGCTCGCCGAGATCGAGTCGGCGCTGCCCTCGTACGGCGAGATCGCCCGCGTCCCCACCCCGCCCGCCACCGATCCCGGACCCGACCCGTCGGCCCCGCTCAAGGAGCTGCTGGACGACCCGGACTGGCCCACCGACGGCACCCAGGACAAGGACCAGTGATGACCGACCCCACCCCCCAGACGACCGCCGGCCGGGTCCCGCTGCGCGGCCTGCCGCTGCGGAAGGACAAGCTCCAGCCGCTCACCCTGGACCTCGGCTCCTACGCCTCCACCGGCGTCCTGTTCGCCAACCAGGCGATCACCGGCTGGCTGATCGACCCGCAGCAGGACGCGGTGCTGACGAAGGGTCTGCGGCGCCTGCTCAAGGACCCCGCCGTCGACCTCGACGAGGACTTCCTGCTCGGCGAGGCCCTGCAGTTCCTGCAGGCCCGCCAGCAGCTCGGCCGGCTCCCCGCCGTCCCCGGCACCCTCGCCGAACTCGCCGACCTGCTCCGCCCGCAGGGCACCGCGATCGGCGACACCGGCCTGATCCCCCGTGAGGTGTGGGTCCGGATCGCCGTCACCCAGGCGCTGGAGAAGGTCCTGGAGGAGTCCCCCGAGCAGGCCCGCTCCCTGCACGAGCTGCACGACGCGGCGTTCCGCGAGGACGCCCTGCTCAGCATGCGACTGGTGCCGCTGGCGATCGGCCGGAACTTCGGCCTGGAGGTGCGCAGCGTCCTGGAGCTCCACCTCGACGACCTGACCGCCTCGGAACTCGGCGACAGCCACCGCACCGACCAGGGCGAGGGCAGCGACGACGGGCACATCCTGGTGGTGCCCAACGTCAAGCGCGGCCTGCTGCGCCCGGTCGCCCTGCCCGCACTGGAGCCCGTCGCGCGCCCCGCCGGCTGGCAGGCCGACTCCCCGCTCCTGGTCGGCCTCGCCTTCCACGACCTGGTCCGCAAGACCGAGTCCTACGTGGACCGGGCGCAGTCCAACGACCGGGCCACCGTCGCCGAGCGCGGCCTCGCCGGCCACGGCGTTGACCAGCTGGTCGCCACCTACCCGGTGGTCACCCCGCCGGCCGCCCGGGCCGCCCTGCGCACCCTGCTGCACGACGCGCTGGCGATCAACCCGGTCGACATCAAGCTCCGCTACGACGAGGCCACCGCCGCCGCCCTGTACTTCCTGATGCGCGGCTTCGGCGGCGACCAGCAGGCCGGCCTCGCCGAGTTCCGGGCCCGCGCCGAACGGCTGCCCGACCGGCCCGGACAGCCGCCCACCTGGCGGCGGATCATGCTGGTGGTCGACATCGGCGGCGGCACCACCGACATCGCGCTGCTCGCCGTCGACCTCGAGCAGGTGGAACGGCCGGCCGAGGAGCAGTACCCGGCCATGACGGGCAGTCACTACCTGCTGCGCCCAAGGGTCCTGGGCTCCACCGGCCACCCGCAGCTCGGCGGCGAGCTGATCACCCTGCGGGTGTTCCACTGGCTGAAGGCCGCCCTGGTCGACGCGATGGTCGAGCAGGCCCGGCAGCGCGGCGCGTCCGCGGCCGACACCAAGGGCAAGGCGTACAGCCAGGCGATCGCGGCGGCCGCCGCCGACCCGGACTGGACGCCGCTCGTGCCGCAACTGGTCGCCGCCACCTCGCCGGAACCCGTCCCGCTCGAACTGCGCCCCGTGCTGCGGCGGCTGATGCCCACCCACACCGTGCCGACCGCCGACGGCGCGGAGCTGGAGCCCGGCCCGGACTTCAAGGAACTGTGGCAGCGCGCCGAGGCCGCGAAGATCCGGTTCTTCGAGGGCGACCCCGAGGTCGGGCTCGGCCTGATGCTCAGTGAGCGGCTCAGCGCCAACCTGCCGTTCGCCGCCGACCTGGCCGCGCTCCCCGAGGAGGTCGTGCTGGTCGCCGCCGACTTCGAGCAGCTGGTCCAGCCGGTGGTCGACACCGCCGTCCGGCGCGCCGCCGACCTGGCCCGCGGCGCGCTCCAGGACCCCTACCCCGACCGGATCGACCTGGTCGCGCTGTCCGGCCGCACCACCGGCACCGCCCTGGTCCGCCGGCAGCTCCGCGACCGCCTGGACGCCGAACTGCGCGCCGAGGACGGCGAACTGGGCCTCGCCGACGGCAGCTTCCGTCCCCTGGCGTGGAATCCCGCCCACCTCACCGACGCCGGCGCCCACGCCAAACAGGCCGCCGCGCTCGGCGCCGCCTGGGCCAACTCGCTGCACGACTACCACGCGCAGAACCGCGACTACCAGGCGCTCGGCCTGGACCTGCTGGACGTCCACACCGAGAACCTGCTGCTCACCCTGCCCGCCGCCTTCGGCCTGGCCACCAACCAGGAACTGCCGACCGTGCTGCTCCGGGCCGGCACCCCGATGGAGCAGTGCGACCGCTTCGGCTGGTACTTCCTGCGCAGCCGCTGGGCCCGCCTGGTGCCCAGCATCGACCTGCACCGCTTCCTGTCCGACGACCAGACCATGCGCTGGGGCGGCTTCCGCTACCTGGGCCGCACCGCCCCCGAGGGCTTCGCGGAGGTGCCCGACGACGTCTGGTACCAGATCGAGCTCGACCAGGAGCTCACCCCGACCATCCTGCTCTGCCGCGGCACCCCCGCCGGGGTCCGCCCGCTGCTGCACCCCTCGCACCGGCAGAGCACCGCCAACAGCAAGCACCAGCTCAGCGTGCAGTCCGGCCACCTGGAGTCCGAGCCGCTGAGGCTCACGAAGGTCCCCGGCGCACTGGACGGTGCGGGCCGGCTGGTGCAGATCCCCCGGATCACCGCCCGCCCGCTCGGCTCCACCGGCGACCCGGTCGAGGTGTTCGGCCCCGGCCCGGTCGACGGCCGCCTCGACGTGGACTTCGCCGACGACGCCGACATCCGCAGGACCACCGCCGGCACCGTCTCGCCACGGGCGCTGCCCACCGTCGGCAGCGACCACCAGGTGCCCGAGGCCTACGAGTTCTTCGCCGACACCCCCGGCGGCCCGATCCCGCTCGGCGAACTCCCCGTGGAGCGCGCCGACACCGCCGGCACGACCGCCGTCGACCCGGCCGCCGTCCCCGCCTGGGCACTGCTCGACGGCCACGGCCGGCTCCGGGTCCACCACTCCTACCCGGCGTACGTGGCCACCGGCCTCGACGGCATGCTCGCCGCCCCCGGCTACGTCCACCGCGCCGCCATGGACCCGGGCGGCACCGGCTGGCTGGACGCCTGGGACCCGTACTGCGGAGACCACTGATGACCGACCACGACCTCCACCCACTGGCCCGGCTGCTCGCCGACCCGGCCACCGCCCCGCACCTCACCGCGCCGTGGAACGCCCTGCGCCGCGCCGTCTACGACCTCACCTCGTCCGTCCCCGCCGACCGGCATCTGACTGACCGTCACCGCGCCCTGCTGGCGGAGCTGCTGGAGCGGCTGCGGACGGTGGACGACCAGGTGCGATGGCTGGCCGACCCGCCCGTCGAGGTCGAGGCCGAGGCCGAGGTCGAGGTCGAGGTTGCGGTCGAGAACGAGAACGAGAACGAGGACCAGAACGCCGAACAGGTGGACACGGGGGAGCCGCGGGGCACCGAGGCCGATCCGGGCGGTGTCACGGAGCCCGGGCCGCCCCCGCCGAGCCACGCGGAGCTGCTCGCCGAAGGGGAGGCCGCCGATCCGGGCTCCGAGTTGCTGGAGCTGCTCGCCTGGGCGCCCGAGCTACTGGGACCGGTGGCGGCGATGCTGCACCTGGCGGAGTACGGCGAGGGCCTGGGCGTCGTCAACCCGCAGCTGCGGCCGCGGCTGCAACGCCTGGACGCCAACCGCGACTGGTACCGGAGCAAGCTGCTGGGGGCGCTGCGCAAGCCGCGCCGGGAGACCCTGCAGTGGCTGCTGCCGGTGGATCAGTTCCTGCGGTCGGTGGTGCCCGTGGAGGAACGCGAGGACGGGCTGTGGGTGGTGCCGCCGGTGGCGGGCAGCCACTGGGACGGGCTGCTGAAGCGGAGCCTGGCGCTGCTGGACACGGCGGCCGCGCAGGCGGCGGTCCGGCGCACCGTCTGGCTGCCTCGGCCCGGTGACGACTACTCGGAGCTGGTGGACCGCGGGGTGATCAGCAAGGACTCCAGCGTCCGGCAGGGCCCGCCGCAGACCAACTCCAACCCCGCCGAGGTGGTCTGGGCGTTCTCGGCGGCGATCGAGCCGCGGGTGGAGTGGTCCATGGTGGTCTACCAGGCCGGCCTGCCCACCGGCTGACGCCCCTGGGCTCCACAGCGGTCGGACCGACACGGGGCGGTCCGGCCGCTGCGGGGTTCGCGGGGCGGCGGCGGTTAGCGTGGGCGCATGGGCATGCGGGCGCAGCGGGTGTACGAGCCGCCGGACGGCGGGGTGCGGGTGCTGGTGGACCGGCTGTGGCCGCGCGGCCTGAGCAAGGAGGACGCGCGGCTGGACCGGTGGGCGAAACGGGTGGCGCCCTCGAACGAGCTGCGGCGCTGGTTCCACGGGCCGCAGGGCGAGTTCGGGGAGTTCGCCCGACGCTACCGGGCCGAGCTGGACGCGCCCGAGGCCGAGCCGGAGCTGGCCGAGCTGCGCGCGCTGGCGGCCGCGGGCGAGCTGGTGCTGCTCACCGCGGTGAAGGAGCCCGCGCACAGCCACGTCTCGGTCCTGATGGAGCGGCTGGCCGAACCTGACGCCGCCTGAGCAGCTCAGCCGCGGTCGTGGAGGGTCACGTGGTAGCCGTCGGGGTCCGCGAACGTGAACGTGCGGCCGAACGGCCCGTCGACGGGCGCGGAGACGATCGTCGTGCCCGCGGCGGCGAGGGCGTCGTGGATGTCCTGCGCGTCGGGGGCGTGCAGCCACAGCGCCATCCCCTGGCCCGGCTGCGCGATCGCGTCCAGGTCGACGCCCGCGACGACGTCGCGGACGGCGAACGCGATCGGCTTGGTGTCGAACACGACGGCGTGCGGCGGTCCTGCGTCGGAGCGCTTCAGTCCGAGGTACTGCTCGTAGAAGACGGCAGAGCGCTCCAGGTCGCGCACCTGCAGGGAAATGAAGTCGGGTCCGGTAGCGGCCATGGTTCCTGCCTCTCAGATGTATGTCAGTCTTCTGACATGCAGGACGGTATGTCAGACTACTGACATGAGTCAAGGTGAGCCCGGAATCGAGCTGGACACATCGCTGGGGTACCTGCTGAAGGCGACCACCAGTGCCCTGCACTCCGCCCTGGAGGCCGTGCTGAGTCCGCTCGGCATGACGATCACCCACTACTCCTGCCTGGAGCTGCTCGCCCAGCGGCCGGGCCTGTCGAACTCCGAGCTCGCCCGCGGCGCCTTCGTCACCCGCCAGTCGATGAACGTGCTCCTGCAGGCCCTCGAACGCCAGGGACTCGTCATCCGCCCGGCAAAGGCACCCGTGGGCAGGGCCCTGCCCACCGAGCTGACCGCCGGCGGGCGCCGCCAACTGGAAGCGGCCAGCGCCGCGGTTCGCCGCGTGGAGCAGGGCATGCTGGCCAACCTGGACGCCGACGAACAGGATCAGATGCGGCGCCTGCTCACCAGGTGCATCGCCTCACTGGCCGAACCGCCCACATCGGCGACCTAGCTGCGCGGGTACGACCGGGCCGCCGCCGGTCCGGGGGTCAGGTCCCGGACCGGCGGCGGCGCGGCGGCTCGATCCTGACCCGGCAGGGCGCCAGCAGCCGGTTCAGCAGTTCCGCGCCGTCCGCCCCGTCCAACTCCACCGGATCCTCACCGGACGGCTTCACCAGCGCCGCCGACCCGGGGCGCTCGTAGAGGACGCACGCGGCGGCGGTGAGGTCGCGCTTGGACATCCACGCCAGGCCCTGCGCCCACGGCGCCTGGCCGCGGATCCAGGCCGCCCAGCGGCGGGTGTGGCCGTAGTCCGAGGCCGGGGCGTGCACCAGCCACTCGTCCTGGTGGACGGCCGCCAGCTGCTCGGGCGTGCGCAGGCCGACCAGCGGGATGTCGCAGGTGGTCTCCAGCCGGGACAGCAAGCGGCCCGCCACCGCCTTGCGGACGATCCGCCGCCAGCCCGAGTCGTCGAACTCCAGGCCCCGCACCAGCGTCTCCAGCACCGCGGTGCGCTCGGTGAACCCGGCGTACAGGTAGGGCAGTTCGGCACCGTCACCGGTGTACGAGCAGAACCGGCCGCCACCCCAGTGCATGTCCGCCGGGCGGGCCTTGAAGGACGCCGCCGGGTACGCGGCCGGGTGGACCCGCCACAGCGCCGTGCCGGCGGGCAGCAGTTCGCGGTGCGGCGTGGCGCGTACCGCCGGGCCGGGGACCATCACGTCGGGCATCCGGTCACCAGTCCGCGAGTTCGGCGCGGGCGGCGGACAGCAGACTGGACTCCCGTTCGGTGCCCAGCAGTTCGGCCGGCACCCCGGCCAGCCACGCGTTCCCGCCCAGCCACCAGTCGGCGACGCCCCACGGGTCCTCGTCCGCGTCCAGCAGCCGGTTCACCGCCAGCACCGCGGACAGCGCTGCGCCGGAGACCCGGTCGAACTGGAACCTCGGCAACACCACGGCACCCTGACGGTCGGTCAGTCGGATCAGGTCGGGACCGGACGGGTCGGCGCCCGCCGAACGGCACTGCGCCTCCGTCCAACTCGCCCGCAGCAGCCACTCGTCGGCGCTCTCCGGAGCCCGCTCGGACAGCTCGCCCGTCGTGATCGGCAGCGACCCGACCAGGCGGAGCAGGGCCGCGCGCAGAGCCTCCGGGGTGTCCTCGGCGCCGTCCACGAACCGCGCCGAGTCGCTGTCGGCGGCGGGCTCCCACAGCGGGTGTCCGGACGGCAGCGCGCGCTTGAGCAGCCGCTGGACGCTGCGCGCGGTGCGCACCGGGTCGTCGCCCGGATCCGCCAGCAGCTCGACCAGCTTCCGGCGCGACGCGTCGTCCAGCAGCGCCCACACCCCGGCCCAGCCTGCGTGCAGCGCGCGGAGCAGCTCGGTCAGCACCCCCGCACCTCCGTCCGCCCCGGCTCCGTTCTCCGACAATGTATCGTGCGGGCCGCCCCGGTGTAGCGTGCTCCGTGACAGAGGGGGAGCGAACGACCCGGCAGGGCACCCGAGGTGACGCCAGGTCACCTCGCGCCGCCGGTGCCACGGGTCCGGGAGGGGGACGGTGAGCAGTTCCGCGGCATACGGGTGGACGTACCGGGATCTGGAGGCCGAGCGGCAGCGCCGGTTGCGCGCCCAGCTGGCCGAGCAGGCGCAGCGGGCGGAGAACCTGCGGCGGGCGCAGATGCGCGCCCGGCTGGACGAACTGACCGAGCGGGCCGCCGAGTTGCGTGGCGAGGCCGGTCACCTGCGGCGCACCCACCGGGTCGCCGCGGTGCAGGTCGCCACGGTGACGGTGGCGGCCGGCGCGGACTCCGCCGAGCTGGCCCGGGCCGTGCAGCGCGCCACCGAGCAGAACGCCCGCGCCGAACGGGAGTTGGCGCAGGCCGTCGACCGGGCGTGGACGGCGCTGCTGGCCGACGCCGCCACCGCGCCCGCCCGCCCGGCCGCACCCCGCCGCCGCGGCGAGACGCCCGCCGAACAGGCCGCCGCGGCGCGCGCCGCCGCCGAGCAGCACCAGGCGGACGTCCGGGCCCGGGCGGTGGCCGAGGCGGAGGCACTGCTGGCTCGCGAGGCGGCCCGCTGCGACCCCGCCGACCTGCCGGAACTCGCCCTGCTGCGCCGCGAGTTGGACACCGCGCCGAGCGCCCAGTCGGTGCGCGCCGCGCACACCGACCTGATGGCCCGGGTGCAGGAGTCGGTGGAACGCCGCCGCCTCGCCGACCAACGCGCCGAACTGCGCGCCGGGCTCGTCCAGTTGGTGCAGGACGCGGAGCCCGCGGAACGCGACCGGCTGGTCGCCGCGCTGACCGAGACCGAGGACCCCGAGCCGCTGCGCGCCCAGGTCGCCCGGGCGGTGGCCGCGGCCGACGCCCGGCGCGACCGGGCGCAGGTCGCCGAGGCGCTGGCGGCGGCGCTGCGCGAGCAGGACTACCAGGTCGGCGAGGACTTCGCGGACCTGCTCGCCGACAGTGGCGAGGCCGTGGTGCCGTTCGACGCGCCCGGCGACGGTGGCGGCCCGGCCGAGGGCTACGGCCTGCGGGTGGTGCTCTCCCGGGACCGGGCCGCGCTGAGCACCGCCGTGGTGCGCGGACCGGGCGGCGCGCCGGCTGGCGAGCGCGACGAGGAGGTGCAGCGCTGGTTCTGCGACGCGCAGTTGCCCGCCATCGAGGACAGCGCCCGCGAGCACGGCGTGCAACTGGAGCGCACCTCGGCGATGCTGCCCGGGCTGATGGCCGCGCCCCGGCTGCCCGCGGAGTCCTGGCCGCGCGCCAGGCCCAAGCCCGTCAAGCGCCCCCACAAGCCCGCCGCCGACACCGTGACCCCGTATCCGCAGGAGCGCAGCCGTGAGCGCTGACCCCGCCGACGCGGCCGGGGCGGAGGAGGCCGAGCAGCGCCGCGCCGCCCTGCCGAGCTGGATCCGCGAGCTCGAACTCGCCCTCGCCGTCCACCCGCAGATCCTGTTCACCGGCAACGTCCGCGACCAGTACCTGCTGCCCGCCGACCTGCCGCACTGCCGCAGCCCGCGGCTGGCGCCGTTCGACCTGGCCGAGGTGGTCGACGCGGTCTGCCGGGCCCGTGGCTACGGCGCGCTGGCCGCCGTCGACCAGGTCACCGACCACATCGCGGTCCGCCTGCTGTCCGCCGCCCCGGACGAGATGCCGCCGGTGATCCGCGAGTTGGTGGCCGACGACGCCCGCGCCGCGCGCGCCCGGGAGGCCGGCGAGGAGGACGAGGAGCCCGCGCTGACCGACCGGCTGCGCGACGTCATGGTGGCCGCCGTCCGCCACCCCGGCCCGCCGGTCGGCCTGCTGGTGCCGTACGCCGCTCGGCTCGGCTCGGCCCGCGCCCCGGCGGCCGGGGAGGTGGCCCGGCTGTTCGCCGCGGTCGAAGAACTCGGCCACACCGCCCGGCCGGTGCGCCGCGGCGGCGCCCTCGGCGTGTACAACACGGTGTTCTGGGTGGTCGAGCGGCAGGAGGAACTGCCGATGGAGTTCCCGGTCGGCAGCCGCGCCGTCCGGGTGATCAGCGTCCCCGCGCCGCCGCACGACCAGCGGCTGGCCGCCGCCCGGCACGTGGTCGAGGTGGTGGCCTCCCGGCAGAGCGCCGAGCAGCGGCCGGACGCCGCCGAACGCGAGACCGCGGCCCGGGCGCTCGCCGACTCCTCGCACGGCATGGGCAGTTCCGAGGTGATGGCGATCGGCCGGATGGCCGTCGACCGCGGCCTGCCGGCGCACCGCCTGGAGGAGGCCGCCCGGCTGTACCGGGTCGGCGTCACCGACAACCCGTGGGCCACCGACGCGCTGCGCGAACGCATCCGGGACGGCGAGGAGTTCCTCAACGCCCGGGTGATCGGCCAGCCGCACGCGGTGCGCCGCACCCTGGAGATCTTCATGCGCTCCGCGTCCGGCCTGAGCGGCGCGCAGTCCTCCAGCTCGCCGAACCGGCCGCGCGGCACGCTGTTCCTGTCCGGCCCGACCGGCGTCGGCAAGACCGAACTCGCCAAGGGCATCGCCGAGATGATCCTCGGCAAGGACGCCAGGCCGATCCGCTTCGACATGAGCGAGTTCGCCGAGGAGCACGCCCGCGACCGGCTGATCGGCGCCCCGCCCGGCTACGTCGGCCACGACGCGGGCGGCGAACTCACCAACGCGGTGCGCGCCAGCCCGATGAGCGTGCTGCTCTTCGACGAGATCGACAAGGCCAACCCGCGGCTGTTCGACCTGTTCCTGCAGATCCTCGAGGACGGCCGGCTCACCGACGGCCGCGGCGCCACCGTCTACTTCACCGAGTGCGTGCTGATCTTCACCTCCAACCTCGGCGTCGCCGCCTCCGTGCAGCGCCCGGACGGCGCCCCCGGCCCGGCCGACGAACCGTCGGCGGACGGCGCCGAGCCGCCGGACAACCGCACCGGCCCGCGCCGCCGGCTCAGCCGGCACGACGACCCGACCGCGGTGCGCCTCGCCCTGCGGGACGCCTTCGACCTGTTCTTCAACGACCACATCAAGCGGCCCGAGCTGCGCAACCGCTTCGGCGACAACTTCATCCCGATGGACTTCATGCAGGAGAAGTGGGTGCCGCAGATCCTCGACAAGGCGATCGCCGCGGTGGCCGGCCGGATCCGCGAGGTGCACGGCGCCGAGCTGACCATCGGCGAGGACGCCTGGGAGGTGCTGCGGATGGAGGCCGGCGGCCGCCTCGACCACGGCGGGCGCGGCGTCCTCACCGCAGTGGAGTCCGCCCTGGTCAACCCGCTGTCCAGGGAGGTGTTCCGGAACCCGCCGCGGCGCGGCGAGCGGATCGAGGTGACCGCCGTCGAGGGCGACGGCGACGCCGACGGCTACACGGTCGAGGTGTCCCGTTGGCAAGGGTGAGCCAGGTCTCCGCCCCGGTCACCGCGCTCGGCCCGGGCCGGCGGCTCGGCGTGTGGTTCCAGGGCTGCACCCTGGCCTGCCCCGGCTGCATGTCCCGGCACACCTGGGAGCACGGCGCCGGACGGGAACTGACGGTCGAGCAGTTCACGACGCTGTGGCGGGACGCCCTCGCCGACGGCGTCGACGGACTGACCGTCAGCGGCGGCGAACCGCTGGAACAGCCCGCCGCGCTCGCCGACCTGCTCGCCGCCGCCGACCGCGAACGGCAGTCCGCCGGCGCCGAGGCCGACCTGCTGGTGTACACCGGCCGGGAACTCGCCGACGTCCGCGCCGACCCCGCCTGCGCCGCCGCGCTGGCCCGGGCCGACGCCGTGATCACCGGCCGCTACCTGGCCGGGCAGCCCACCGACCTGGTCTGGCGCGGCTCCGCCAACCAGCGGATCGTCCCGCTCACCGCGCTCGGCGAACGCCGCTACGCCCCGCACCTGGACCGGCGCACCGACCGGCCCGACCTGCAGGTCCGGGTCACCGACGGCGAACTGCGGATCATCGGCGTGCCCCGCCCCGGCGACCTCGGGCGGATCGAACGAGAGCTGCGCGAGCGCGGCGTGACGGTACGGGAGACCACATGGCGGCCCTGAGGTACCGCTGCCCGGTCGGCGAGGACGACTGTCCGGTCGGCGACGAGCCCGGCTACTGCCCCGAGCACCCGTTCGAGCGGCTGGAGGCGTACCAGCCGCGTACCGCCCCGGCCGCCGCCGACCCCGCCGGGCCGACGGACAGTCAGCCGACCCGCAAGGTGGTGCAGCAGCCCGCCGCGCCGCCCCGGCTCGCCCTGGTGTTCGCCGGCGCGATGCTGCCCCTGCACCCCGGGCGCAGCCTCGCCGTGGGCCGCGACGACCCGGACTGCGCCGCCGTCCCCGGCCTGGCCGGCCTCGACCAGCTCTCCCGGCACCACGCCCGGCTGCGCTGGATCGACGGCGTGCTGCACGTCGAGGACCTCGCCTCCACCAACGGCACCTTCCTGGACGGCCGCCCCGTCGAGGGCCCCACTCCGGTCGGACCCGGCTGCCGGCTGCGGTTCGCCCTGGACCTCGACGTCCAGCTGATCGAGATCGACGAATTCGGCTCCCCGCGCTGAGCGGGGCCCTGCGAAAAGGACCACACCGCGCGATGGCCGCCACACCCGAGCCGTCCGGCCCGCCCACCCGCAAGCAGGGCGGCGCCCAGGGCAGTCCGCCGACCCGCAAGCAGGGCGGCGGCCGACCCGGCAGCCCGCCCACCCGCAAGCAGCAGAGCGGCGGCGACGCCACCAGGGTGCAGCGCGCCGGGGGAGTCCCCGGCCCGCGCGAGTCGGACTTCCCCGCCGAGCTGACCGACCGTTACCTGCCGCGCGCCCAGGCCGGATCCGGCAGCGAGGGCACCGTCTGGCGGGCCGAGCGCACCGACGGCGGCGGCGACGTCGCGGTCAAGGTCGGCTGGGCCGGCGCCCCCGCCGACCAGGAACTGCTGGAACACCTGAGCGCCGCGGAGTACCGCCGCTACGTCCCGGAGATCGTCGAGCACGGCGAGGTGGTGCACCGCGGCGACGTACGCGCCTACCTGGTGATGGAGTACCTGCCGACCACCCTCGCCGCCCACCTCGCGGCGCTGCGCCCCGAGGGCGGGAACGTCCCCGAGCGGCAGGCCCGGCGGGTGGTCGAGGGCCTCACCGACCTGCTGGACTTCTGGCAGCACACCATCGAGCGCACCCCCGTCGACTTCAAGCCCGCCAACATCCTGGTCCGCACCCGGGCCGGCCGCCCCGAGTTCGTGGTCGCCGACTTCGGCGGCGTCCGCAAGCAGACGGCCAGTCAGACCTTCCCCACCGAACTCCAGGTCACCCCCGCCTACATGGCGCCCGAACAGGTCGCCGGCCGCAACGACGAGGCCGGCCCGTGGTGGGCGCTCGGCACCATCCTGTACGAGATGTACTCCGGCCGGACCCGCTACCAGCGCTCCGACGGCGGCCGGGTCAGCGAGAACGCGCAGCGCGAACGCCTGGTGCTGGACACCGAGGTGGAACTGCCCGGCATCACCGCCCCCCGGCAGGTCCTGCTGCTGTCCGGACTGCTCACCAAGGAGCCCGCCGACCGCTGGCGGGCCGCGCAGGTGCGCGCGTGGCTGGCCGGCGACAGCCCCCGGGTGGTGCGGCCCGCGGCCGGCCCGGCGACCCCCTCGCACCGGCCGATCAACTTCCGCGGCGAGGACTACCGCACGCCCGCGGAACTCGCCGAAGCCCTGCTCGCCCGCTCCGCGGAAGCCGCCGACTGGCTGGCCGGCGGCGCCGCCGCCCGCCTGGCGCGCTGGCTGGGCGAGGTCGGCGACAACGCCATCGACCTGCACCACCTGCAGGCGGTGGCCGACGCCCGCCCCGTCGACCGGAACCGCACCGCCTCGATCGCGCTGCTCGCCCTCGGCGCGGCCTTCGCCCCGCACGTCCGCCCGCAGTTCCGGGGCCGCCCGGTCGACGCCGACGGGCTGGCCGGGCTCGCCGCCGAGGACGACGCGCCGGTGACGGTCCGCGAGCTGATCGACCACGCCGTGCCCAACCTCGCCGCCCGCTACCACTGCGACCACCGCCGCTGCCCCGAGGACCGCTGCGCCCGGCTGCTGGCCTTCGACTCGCTGCCCGCGGTCCTCGACGAGGCGAGCCGGCTGGCCGCCCAGGCCGGACGGCCGTTCACCGCCGCCGACCGGGAGCGCGCGCTGCGGCTCGCCGTCCTGCTCACCGCCCGGCCCGAGGCCCGGACCGCGACGATCCGCCGGATCACCCCGCTGCCCGCCGCCCTCGCCCCGCTGCCCCGCGCCGCCCACCTCGCCGCGGCCACCGTCGCCGACACCGCCCGCCCGCTCGCCGACCTGGCCCGCCGCGCCGACCGCGACACCTTCCGCCGCCGCTGGCCCGCCCTGCGCCGCGCCGCCCTCACCGCCGACCCCGCCACCGTCGAGGGCCGCGCCGCCCTGGTCGCCGCCGACCTGCTGGGCGTCCACGCCGCCCGCCGACGCGGCGCCGGCCGGGGCCGTGCCAATGGCGCCTGGCGGGACATCCTGCGCGACGCCTGGCCGGGCGGCGCCGAAACCGGGGTGAACGGCGTCCTGCGGGCCCTGCCCCGCCGCCTGCCGACCGCCGCCGTGCTCACCTTCACCCTGGCGCTGTGGCTGTGGAACGGCGCGCTGCTGCGGATCGCCAAGGACCTGCTGGCCACCACCTCCGACGGCAAGCTGGTCGGCGAACGGATGGCCACCGCAGCGGAGTTGGCGTCCCGTCAACTCCCGCTGGTGCTGGGCGCCGCCCTCGTCGCCGCACTCGCCGTGGCCCTGTTCCCCGGCCAGGTCGGCCGGCGCTCCCTGCTGCTCGCCCACGCCGGCGCGGCCGTCGTCGGGGCCGGCGGCTGGGGCCCGCCGATGACCGTGCTGCGCAGCCCGGCCTGGCTCGCCGAGCGGGTCCACGTCCTCGGCACCGGCGCCGGCCACTGGTCGGGGTGGGTGGCGGTCGCCGCCGTCCCGGCCACCGTCTCGCTCAACCGACGGGTCGTCATCCGGCAACTCGCCCACGCCCACCGCACCGCGAACGGCGGCCGCGCCGTCCCCACCGCCGGCGCCCCCGCCCGCTGGCGCCACGGCCGCCGCGACCAGGTCGCGTTCGCGCTGGCCGCCACGCTCGCCCTGACCGCCCTGCTGTGGGCCGCGGTCGAGATCCGCCTCGCCGTCCACCACCCCGCGCCCGGCACCCCGTTGGACGGCGCCTCCTACCAGGCCGGATTCCTGCTGCTGCTCGCCGCCTGCTGCGCCCTGGCCGCCCTCGCCGGGGCTCCCGCCGCCCGCCGCGCCTTCGGCTGGCTCGCCGCCGGCACCCTGCTGCTCGGCGCGTGGCCGCCGCCTCTGGGCCCGCTGGAAGCCGTCCGCATCCCCGTCCTCGCCCCCTGGTTCCGCGCCCTCGCCGCCAACTGGGGCCACCAGACCTTCTGGGCGGCCCTCCTGCTCGCCCTGCCCTTCGCCTGCTACGCGGGCCGCTTCGCCCTGCGCCGGACCTGCGCATGACGGCGGCGGGGGGCCGGTCCGGCGACGGGGGAGGCAGGTGATGGCCGACGCCACCGTGCGGATGCTGCTCGACCAGGGGCGCGCGCACCTCGAAGCGCACGAGTACGACGGCGAACCAGCTGAACTCGACGCCGCGCTCCGGGTGCTGACGGACGCCACCGTGCGGCTGGCCGCCGTCGGCGGGCCCGCCTCTCCGGCGGAGCTCGCGGAGGCGCGGGCGCTGCTCGGGTTCGCCCGCGCGGCGCGGCACTGGCAGGTGCGCGAGCACCCCGAGTACCCGGCCGACCCCGCCGTCCAGGCCGCCGCGCTGGCCGAACGGGCCGAGGCGACCGACCTGTTGGGCCCGGCCGTCGCGCTGCTCGAACCCGGCGCCGCGGACCGCGACACCGCCGCCGCCCACCTCGGCCTGCTGCTGCACGCCCGGCACGAGGACGCCCGGGCGGACCGCGCCGACCCCGCCGCCCGGCCCGACGACCTCGACCGGGCGATCAGCGCGCTGTACACCGCACTCGGCCACCGCCCCGCCCACCAGGCCGAACCCGACCACCTCGACCCCGACACGCACGTCCTGCTGGTCGCCACCCTCGGCTGCGCCCTCGCCGACCGCTACGACCGCACCCCCGGCGCCGCCGAACTGCGCGCCGCGAGCGCCCAACTCGATTACGCGCTGGACCTCCTGACGGACCCGCGGGGCGAGCTCACGCTGGAGGTGCGCGAACGCCTCGCCGTCCTGCTGCTCGCCGACCCCGACTCCCCGGAGCAGCACGACCGGGCCGTCGAGCAGCTCGAACACGTCGCCGCCGACAGCGCACCCGACGACCCGCTGCGGCTGCGCGCGGCCCTGCGGCTGGCCGACCTCTACCGCGAGCGCGCCGCCGACGGACGCGCCCGCCCCGCCGACACCGACCGCCAGATCGACCGGCTGCGCGACCTGCGTCGCCTGCTGCCCGCCGAGGACCCGTACGGCGCGTCCGCCCGCTGGCTGCTCGCCAACCTCCTGACGCCGCGCGCCGGGCTGGAGGGGGCGACCATCAGGGCGCTGGTCGTCGAGGCCGAGGCGGCGCTGCGCGAGAACCTCGCCGCGCTGCCCGCCGACGACCCGCTGCGCCCGCCCTGCCACGCCGTGCTCGGCTCGCTGCTCACCGTCCTCAACCAGCGCGACCCGGCCGGCTACCCGATCGAGGACGGCGTCCACCACCTGGAGACCGCAGTGGGGACCATGGCCGAGGTCGACCACGGCATCCGCCGCGCCGACATCGCCAACCAGCTCGCCCACGCCACCCTGGTCGCGGGCCAGTACGGCACCGACCAGTCCCAGGTGACCCGCACCATCGAGCTGCTGCACGAACTCCGGCACAGCCCCACCGAGACCGCCGGGTTCAGCCAGCACGTGCACGCGTCGCTCGGCACCGCCTTCGGACAGCGCTTCACGCTGAGCAACTCGCCCCAGGACCTCGACGCGGCCATCCGCCACCAGACCGAGGCGTTCCGCGCCACCGCCCCCGACGACCTCAACCGCGCCGTCTACCTGCAGAACCTCGCCACCAGCCTGCACCAGCGCTACCAGGTCGGCGGCGACAAGCAGGACCTGGACGCCGCGCTGCGCTACTACGACGAAGTACTCGCACACGCCGCCGCGCAGCCCGCCGAGGGCACCGCCCAACTGCTGCGGGCCGAACTGCCCGCGATCCGCCGCTACCGGCTGATGCTGGGATTCCAACTGGCGCTGACCGCGAAGGACACCGCGGCGATGGGCCGCGCCGTCTCCGAACTCGAAACCCTCACCGAGGAGTTGGCGGCCGACGACCCGCTCCGTGAGCTCGCCCTCGGCGACTTCGGCGCCGCCATGCTGATCCACGCCATGAGCACCGGACGCGGCGAGCCCGCCGTCCGGGCGATCGGCATCATGGTGCAGGCCGCCGACCGCACACCGCCCGGCACCCTCTACAAGCCGCTGCTCACCATGCGGGCGGCCGGCGCGCTCTCCATGCTCGCCGTGCAGCCCACCTTCTCCGAGCACCGCGCCCAGGCCGCCCTCGACTACCTCGACGAGTTCCTGGCCGACGCCGACCGCGACAGCATGGAGGGGATCCGCGCCGCGCTGATGCGATCCGCGCTGCTGCGGGCCCGCTACCGGCACGCCCACCGGCGGGCTGACGGCGCCGAGGCGATCGGCTCCGCGACGGCCGTCCGGGAACGACTGCGGCACGGCGCCCCCACCGAGATCCTCGCCACCGTCAGCGGCCTGCTCGCCGACCTCCACCGCGAACGCCTCGCCCCCGGCGACCGCCGTACCGGCCGCGAACTCGGCCTCGCCGGCCTACGCGAGACGGCTGCCGCCGCGCTCCTCCAAGCCACCGCCGACCACGCCCTCGCCGTAGCCCGCGACGCCGCCGCCCGAGCACTGGAGATCGCCCGCTGGTGCCTCGACGACCACCAACTCGGCGAGGAGGAAGGCGAGCTGGCGGAGGGGCGACATGCCCTGCGGGCGGCAGAGGGGGGAGACGATCTGACGGGTCGTCGGCGGGCCGAGGGGGAGGGCGAGCTGGCGGAGGGGCGACATGGCCTGCGGGCGGCGGAGGCGGGGGGTGATCTGACGGGTCGTCGGCGGGCCGAGGGGGAGGGCGAGCTGGCGGAGGGGCGACATGGCCTGCGGGCGGC
>NZ_JBFAQR010000023.1:55377-109247 GCF_040678815.1 Kitasatospora sp. NPDC049285
GGCGGAGGCGGGGGGTGATCTGACGGGTCGTCGGCGGGCCGAGGGGGAGGGCGGTCTGCCGGAGGCGGGTGGCGGGCTGGCGGGGCGTCGGGGTGCGTTGCGTGGGGCGGTGGAGGCGTTGGAGCTTGGGCGGGGGCTGGTGTTGCACGCGTCTACGGCGACCACTGATGTGCCCGACCAGTTGCTTGCGGCCGGGCATCCGGATCTCGCTGCCGCGTGGCAGGCCGGCCCGCCGTCGGGGGCTGTCGGGGTGGCCACGGGGCTGGCCTCGCTGGAGCCCGGGAACCTGCTCGCCGCGTTGCCGGACGGCGCCGTCGTGCCGATGCCGGACGACCTGCGGCGTCGTGCGCTGACCGCGCTGGCCGGGGCGCCCGCCGGGCCGGGGGCGGCGACGCCGCCGCCGGTCGAGGAGATCGCGGTCGCGCTGCGGGCCGCCGGGGCGCACGCGCTGGTGTACCTGCTGCCGCCCGGTGCCGGTCGCACCGGGGAGGCGGTGCTGGTGACCGCCGACGGCCGGGTCGAGCTGCAGCCGCTGACGCTGGTCCGGGCGGGGGCGCTCACCGCGCTCGGCGCGTACCGCGACGCCCACCGGGCCCGGCAGGCCACCCTCACGCTGCCCGGCCGGCACCCGGAGCGCCGCGCCGCCCGCCACCGCTGGCGTGCGGCCCTCGCCGAACTCTGCGACTGGGCGGGCATCGCGGTCCTGCGGCCGCTGCTTCGCCACCCCGCGCTGCGCACGGACGGGCCGCCGCCCCGGCTGGTGCTGGTCCCGTTCGGCGAGTTCGGGCGGGTGCCCTGGCACGCCGGGCTGCTGAGCAGCGGACTGCGCGACGGCAGCCGTCCGGTGCGGGCCGCGGAGCGGGCGGTGCTCTCGTACGCCGCCTCGGCCCGGCAGTTCTGCCAGACCGCCGCCCGGGAGCGCCTGCCGCTCGACCTGCGCCCGGTGATCGTCGGCGACCCGGCCCGCAACCTGCCCGGCGCCGAGATCGAGGCCGAGTACCTGTACGCCGACCACTACCCGCACGGCACCCTGCTCGGCTACGTGCTGGGCGCGGAGGGTCCCGGCACGCCCGCCGAGGTGCTGGCCGCGCTGCCCGCCCGGGGCCGGCCCGGCGCCTCCGTGCTGCACCTCGCCTGCCACGCCCGCCCGCTCGGCCGTTCCCCGCTCGAGGCGCACCTCGAACTCGCCCCCGCCGGCGGGCCGGACAGCGGTCGCCTCCCGGTCGCCGACATCCTCCGCCAGGCGCAGGGCCGCCCGCCCTCCGCGCCGGGCGGCCTGGTCGTCCTCGACGCCTGCGTCAGCGACCACAGCGACGACGACCTGGACGAGGCGCTCACCCTCTCCACCGCCTTCCTCGCCGCCGGCGCCACCGGCGTCATCGGCTCCCGCTGGGAGGTCCAGGACGACCAGGTCGGCCTGCTGATGTACGTCCTGCACGGCCGCCTGCGCCGGGGCGAGCCGCCCGCCGAAGCCCTCCGCGCCACCCAGCTCTGGGCCCTCGACCCCGACCGCCGCCTCCCCGACGGCACCCCCGACGAACTCGCCGACGCCGCGGACGGCCTGGACGCCCTCGAAGCCTGGGCCGCGTTCGGCTACCAGGGCAGCTGACCCGCCCCCGCTCTCCCACAAGTCCCGAAAGGACGTCAGATGGACGCCACCGGCCTCGCCGCCGTGATCGCCGCCGTGGTCGGCGTGCTCGGCACCCTCGCCTCCGCCGTGCTGACCCAGCGCCGCGGCGACGCCGCCCGCCGCGAGGAGCGCGAACTCACCGAGCGGATCCGCCGGGCGGACCGCGACGAGCTGCGGCGCAGCACCGACCGCACCGACCTGCGGGCCTGCTACGTCGCCCTCAACACCGCCGCCCGCCAGTACCTCACCGCGCTCAACGACCACGCCCACGCGCTGCGCCGCCAGCAGCCGAGCACCGCCGCCGAGCTCGCCGCGGTGGAGGCCGCCCGCGCCGAGTACCGGCAGCGCTACGCCGAGGCGCAGATGACCGTCCCGGACGCCGTCCTCGCCGAGGCCTCCCGCGCCAACCACCGGCTCGGCGTGCTGTACGGCACCCTGGTACGGATCGCGCACGGCACCGCCCGGCCCGGCGACGACCTGACGGCCTACCCCGCCGCCGTCGACGCCGCCTGGGACGGCCTCGCCGTGCTGCGCCACACCATGCGCACCGACCTCGGCATCACCGACTCCGCCGTCCCGGTCGACGACTGAGCTCCGCCCGGCGGCGACCGGACGGCCACGATTGTGCGGGCCGCACGGGGCGACGCATGCTGGAAGGACCAACCCGTCTCCGAGGAGCACGCCATGGAGCACCGGGCAGTCAAAGGCGTGGTCGCGGGCATCGACGGCTCCGCGCCCGCCGCCGCGGCGGCCGAGTGGGCCGCCCGCGAGGCCGAGCGGCGCAGCGGCGCCCTGCACCTGGTGCACGCCGTCAACACCGGCACCGTCACCCTCTCGCCGCGCACCGGAACCACCGTCACCGACCTGATCCTGCGGGAGGCGGCGCAGCTGCTCGACACCGAGCAGACCGCACTCGAGGCCGCCCACCCCACGCTGCGGATCACCGGTGACGTGGTGCCCAGGGACGCCGCCGAAGCGGTGCTCACCGCCGCCGAGCACGCCGAACTCGCGGTGGTCGGCACCCGCGGCCACGGCGGCTTCACCTCGCTGCTGCTCGGCTCGGTCAGCCTGCGGGTCGCCGCGCACGCCGCCTGCCCGGTGGTGGTGGTCCGTGGCACCGGCCACCCGGAGGGGCCGGTGCTGGTCGCGGTCCGCGACGAACGCGACGCCGCGGCGCTGCGCTTCGGCTGCGAGCTCGCCGCCCGCCGCGGCCTGCCGGTGCGCGCCCTGCACACCTGGTCCCCGGTGGTCGCCGACGTCGGCCGGATGGCGCCGATGGTCGACGAACTCGGCGAGGAGGCCAGGCTCCACGAGCAGCTGCTGCGCCGTACCTGCGACCCGGTCCGCGAGGACTACCCCGAGGTCGTCGTCGACAGCCACCAGCTGACCGGCGGCACCGCCGCCACCGTGGTCGAGGAGTCCCGCACCGCCTCCCTGGTGGTGCTCTCGCGGCACGACCCGGCCCCGCGCTTCGGCCTGCGCATGGGCACCGCCGTCCACGCCGTGCTGCACCACGCCCACTGCCCGGTCGCGGTGGTCCCGGTCTGACGGTGGGTCAGCAGCCCGCCAGGAACAGCAGGTTGACGGTCAGTCGGCGGCGTGGGTCAACGCGGTCCTGCACTACGTGATGCCGTCGGCGATGCTCGCCGACTGGCTGGTCGACCCGCCGCGCACCCCCCTGCCGCGTAGCGCCCCCGCGTACTGGCTGGTCTTCCCGCTGGTCTACCTGGCCTACGGCCTGGCCCGCGGCGCCGCCGTCGACTGGTACCCGTACCCGTTCATGGACCCCAGGCTGACGGGAGGTTACGGGCGGATCGCCGGGGCGTGCACGGTGGTCGCCGCGGTCTTCGTCGGGCTGGCCTGGCTGCTGTGGAAGGTGGGCAACCACCTCTCCGGGCGCAGGGCAGCCGACCGCGGCGTGCATACTTGAGCGCACGTTTTCGGCCGCGCCGAGCCGTCGGCCGGCTCGCCACCCGCGGGCCGCTGAGGGAAGACACACGGGGACCACGGGGCCATGGGGCTGACCAGTACGACGCTGCTGCTGTTCACGATCGAGATCGCACTGGTCGTGCTGGGCGCGACCGTCTGGTGGTGGCCCGCGGTCGCCAAGGCGCACTGGCGGGCGGTGCTCGGCCGGATCGGCATGCTGCTCGGCAGCCAGCTCGCGCTGCTCGCCGTGATCGGCCTGGTCGTCAACAACTACTTCACCTTCTACAGCAGTTGGAACGACCTGCTGGGCACCGGCGGCGACGCCGCGGTCTCGGTCCGGGGCGCCGCGCCCGCCGCCGCGCCGCTGCCCCCGGTCGGCGCGAGCGCCGCCCCCTCGCCGAGCGCGAGCCCGGAGCCCAGCAACGTGCCGGTGCTGCCGGCCCAGGAACTCGGCAAGGAGCCCGTCGACACCGGCGGCCGCGGCGGCCGCGACCCGCGGACCGTCGGCGAGATCCGCAGCGTCCGGATCCCCGGCGCCCGCACCGGGCTCAGCACCGACGGCTACGTCTACCTGCCGCCGCAGTACTTCCAGCCCGGCAACGAGCAGCGCAGGTTCCCCGCGCTGATCGCGATGACCGGCTTCCCCGGCGACGCCAAGAACCTGATCACCCGGCTCAACTACCCCGGCGTCGCGCTGCAGGAGATCCAGGCCGGCCGGATGCAGCCCACCGTCATCGTGCTGATGCGGCCCTCGCCCGCGATGCCCGCCGACCCCGAGTGCGAGGACGTCCCCGACGGCCCGCAGTCCGACACCTACTTCACCAGGGACGTCCCGCGCGCCGTCGCCGCCACCTACCGGGTCGGCACCGGGCCCGGCGCGTGGGGCCTGATAGGCAACTCCACCGGCGGCTACTGCGCCGCCAAGCTCGCCATGCGCCACCCCGACGTGTTCGCCGGCGGCGTCTCCATGTCCGGCTACCTGCGCGCCGCCGAGGACGTCACCACCGGCGACCTGTTCAAGGGCAGCCAGCAGCGCCGCAACGAGGCCGACCTGCTGTGGCGCCTGCAGAACCTGCCGATGCCGCCCACCGCGATCATGCTCAGCGGCGCCGAGAAGGGCGACGGCGACTTCCGCAAGGACGCCGACGCCTTCACCGCCGCCGCCAAGCCCCCGCTCACCACCGGCACCGCCTCCGTCCCCGAGGGCGGCCACAACTTCACCACCTGGATCCGCCTGCTCCCCGCGGCCTTCCAGTTCCTGTCGCCGCACCTGAAGGCCTGACGGCCGGTCAGCTCCGGGCGCGGGCCCGGCCGGCGGGTCTGGACGGGATCACGGTGAGGTGGGGCTGACCCCGGCGACCGACGTGACGGTGCGGACGGTGGCCTGGACGCCGGCCCTGACGGTGGCGAGTTCGGTGGTGTGCTGGTCGATCGCGGCCTGCTGGAGGCGCTGCTCGGCGTGCAGCCAGGTCGGCACCAGGCCGGTGCGGCGCTTGCAGGCCAGGTCGGCGCGGGCGGTGGCGAGTTCGTCGGCGGTGGGCTCCGGCGTGTTCCACCGCTTGTCGCCCGCGGCGGCCATCGGGTCGGGATAGTTCCGGCCGCCCTCGGCCATGCAGGCCGACCAGGCGGTGAAGCCGGCCCGGACCTGCGGGTCGGTGAGCGACTGGTCGAAGCTCTCGGCGTCGATCCGGTCGGGCAGCTCCGGCGGGCCGTAGTAGCCGCCGCCGTCGGTGAGTTGCCGCTTGGCGTCGCCCTCGCAGCCGCCCGCGGGGACGTCGGCGCCGCCGAAGCTGCGCACCGAGCCCTCGGCGACGTGCTGCTCGTCGGCGGAGCGGGTCGGCTTGCCGCCGGCCTTGGCCTGGGCGGCCCAGGCGGGCGGGGCGGTGGTGGCCCGGCCGCTGATGTAGTAGCCCTTGTAGTGGTAGCCGCTGGCGGCGTACCCGTCCGCGTCGGCGCCGTACCGGCCGACCATCGGGTCGAAGTCGCGGACGTCGTCCGAGGGCCCGGCCAGGCCGGTGAAGCCGTGCGCGGCCATGCAGCGGTTGTAGAGCACCACGTAGGCCACCCCCTCGATCTTCAGCTGGCCGGGGGTGAACTCGTACGCCGTGATCGGCAGGGTCTCCCCGGCGGCCAGGGTCCCGGTGGCGGGGCCGACCGACGGCGCCCGGTCGGCCGGGACCGGCCCGGGGGCGGGTGCGCACGCCGCCAGCACGCACGCGGCGGCCAGCGACAGGAAGACGGTCGGCTTCCTCACGGTTCGTCACATCCCTTCCAAGACGGGGTGGGCCGGTCCGGCCGGGCCGCCTGCGGGGCGACCCGGCCGGACCGTTCGACTGCCGGTACCGCGCAGCCGTCAGCTCCAGACGATGGACTCCTGGAGGTTCTTGCTGTTGCCACCCAGGTTGTTGGAGGTGTTCGCACCCACCCAGGTGTTGTGGCCGCTCGCGCCGTAGATCCACGCACCGTGCACGGTGTTGTGGTTGTAGTCGGAGCCGCCGTTGTGCCAGACGCCCTGGTACTGGCCGTTGCCGGCGGTGATGAAGGTGAAGGCGCCCAGGTTCGGGACGTCGGCACCCCAGAAGCCGATGTTCGAGCCGCCGTAGTTGGAGTTGTAGTAGAGGCACAGGTCGCCGGCGACGCTCTGGCTGGTGTCGCAGGCCTCGGCGATGCCCGAGCCCCACGAGGTGGCGCTGGCCGGGGCGGCCAGTGCGAAGGCGGAGCCGAGGAGTCCGGCGGTGGCGGCGAGGACGGCCGCCTTCTTCATGACGCGCATGGTGTGTGCTCGCTTTCCAGGTTGAGTGGCACCGGCTCGTACGGCCGGCCCACGAAACGAAGGAGCGTACGAACTGCCTTGCAAACGGAACGGGTTGAGCGTCTTTCCGACCGGGCCCGCGGTGCTCGGTACAGAGACAGCAAAGTCCCCGGAGGTCTGGACCGGCCAGTGATTCGATGACGTTCGAATGCCGTAGGCGCCGAACCGTTCCCCCCACCCGGAAGAGGCAATCGCGTGCTCCGGATCGACCTGGACCTCAGAGCCCTGGCGAACACCAGATTCGCCATCTCACCCCTGCACACCACCGCCGACAGCCTCTGGCTGATCCACCGGACCGCCCGGCCGTCCCCGCGGGGCTGGGGGCCGCTGGTGCGCCAGTCGATCCGCGAACGCGGGCTGACCGTGCTCCACTCGCTGTACACGGGGGCCTGGCGCTACATCCCGGACTTCCTACAGCCCGTGCCGCACAGCCACGACGAGGTGGTGGAACGGGAGTTGCACGAGGTGGCGACCGCCGACCCGAGCCGGATCGCCGCCGAGCTGAGCCTGATGCTCACCGGCAGCACCCGCCTGAAACTGGCCGGCGGCACCCCCCAGCGGCCGCTGCTCAACGCCATCGAACGGGGCGAACAGGCCTTCGCCGAGCGGGTCGCGGCCGAACTCCACCAGCTGTGGGAGACCGCCGTCGCCCCGCGCTGGCCGGCGCTGCGCTCGCGGCTGGAGAACGACATCGCGCACCGCGCCCACACGATCAGCCGGTACGGCCTGGGGAGCGCGCTCGGGTCGCTCGACCCGCGGATCGCCTGGAACGGCGACCACCTGCTGGTCACCGTCGACTTCTGCTCCGAGATCCGGGTCGTGGAGTCACTGGTGCTGATGCCGGCGGTGTTCGGGTCCTGGGTGCACGCGCTGCTCGACCCGTTTCCCGACCGCACCGACCGGCGCGCGCCGATCCTGGACTACCCGGCGCTGCCGCTGCTCGGCGTCGGCGGGCCGCCCGCGTCCCCGGCGGGCGAGCTGATCGGCGACACCCGGGCCCGGCTGCTCGCCGACCTGGTCGCCCCGCGGACCACCGCCGAGCTGGCGGAGCGTCACCGGCTCGCGGCCAGCACGGTCTCGTACCACCTGGGCGTCCTGCTCCGCTCGGGCCTGCTGGTCAGGACGCGGCAGGAGCACCGGGTGCTCTACCGGCAGTCGCCCCGGGCCCGCGAGGTGGTCTGAGCCGGGCACGGCGTCAGGCCGGGGTGAGGGTGCCGGTGTGCAGTTCGCCGACCCGGCCGGTCTCGCCCTCCCAGGTCCAGAAGACCTTCACGGTGAGGGCGCCCAGGTCCATGACGTGGCTGACCGTGATGCCGCTGCGCTCGGTCCAGGAGACGAACCAGATGCCCGGGGCGACGGCGGCGACGTGCAGCGGGACGTCCTCGTACTGGCCGGCCGACTCGCCCAGGCCCTCCCAGCGCAGCCGACTGCCGTCCGCGGAGTAGGAGTTGCGGAAGGAGGCGCCGTTGTCGACCTCGAAGAGGTAGGTGCGGCCGGCGAAACCGGGCAGGGGGGCGGTCATGGCGGGGCGGTCCTTTGGCGGCAGACGGTCGACGGGCGCGGCCGGGGTGGCCGCGCCCGTCAAACCTAGCGGACGGCGGGGCCGGCCGCGCTCCTACGCGACCTGACCCGTCGTCACCCTCCGAGCCGGTCGGACCGCGCGCCCGGTCAGGCCCCGCCCAGGGTCTCCACCAGCGCCGCCAGGAACTCCTTCGGGCGCTCCAGGTGCACGCTGTGCCCGGCGCCCTCGACCACCACCTCGCGCACGGTCCCGCCCGCGGCGGCGTACCGGTCCAGTGCGGCGCGGGTCTGCGCCACCATCGGCTGGGCCGGGCAGACGTCCGCGCCGGGCCAGCCCGGGACGACGCCGAGGGCGCCCAGGTGGGCCAGGTCGAAGAGCGAGGTGTCGGAGACGATGACGTCCGCCGAGCCGCGGACCCACAGGACCGGCGGCTTCGGCTCGACCAGCTCCAGGTCGTCGATCCGGAAGTGGGTCGGCGCCATCGAGTTGAGCACGCCTCGCCCGCCGGGCGCGAAGCCCGGCCAGGCGTCGCTCGGACGGATGTCGCCCGGGTAGTGGTCGTCGCCGACCCGGGTGGTCAGCATCGCGGCCACGTAGCGGTCCGGCTCGGCCAACGGCTCGCTGACGTAGGCGGAGTCCAGCACCGAGCGCGGTGCGAAGGGCGACTCGGCGCCCGACTCGCCCGCGCGCAGCAGCCGGACGAACTCGGTGGCCGCGCCGCCCGCGCCGGAGCCCGCGCCGTCGGGCGAGTTGAGCCGCCCGTCCACCCCGTGCGTGCCGCCGAAGCCGTACGGGGAGACCGGGTTGACCAGGGTGACCGAGCGGACCAGCGCCGGGTGGTCGCGCAGCAGTTGCAGCACCACGCCGCCGCCCATGCTCCAGCCGACCAGGTGCACCGGGCCGAGCTCCAGCGCCCGGACGAAGGACAGCAGGTCCTCGCTGTGGTCGCGCAGGCCCTGGGTGGCGTCCACCGGCAGCGGTTCGGTGCCGCCGAAGCCGCGCAGGTCCGGTGCCAGCGGGCGGTAGCGGGCGGGGAGTTCGGCCATGGTGGGGTGCCAGAAGGCGCTGGAGGAGACGTTGCCGTGCACCAGCACCACCGGTTCCCCGGTGCGGCCCTCGATCTCGGCGTGGCTGACGGTCAGCCGGTCGGTCGTGATCAGTCGTTCGGTGATCATGTGACGGGTCCTCAGTTCAGCCAGCTGCGGACCTGTGCGCTCGCCGCGCTGTCCCAGCCGAGTTCCAGGTGGTTGGCGAGGGTGATCAGCGCGGTGCCCCCGACGGTGCCGAAGCCGGTGGTGTCGAGCGCGCTGGAGACGAAGACCACGCCGTCGCTCGGGCCGCGGTTCTCGTTGAAGATGCCGACGATGCTGGGCGTGCCGCCGGCCAGCAGGTAGGACGTCACCGTGGCGGGCACCCCGGCCTGGCGCAGCGGCGTGACCAGCGAGCCCGCGTTGATCGCGGCCTGGATGCCGCCGCCGTCGGTGTAGAAGCCCTGCCCGCCGTAGTAGGTCGTGTACCAGTCCTGCTGGGTCTGGTCGACGCCGAAGACCGAGTCCCAGCGGGCCAGCATCTGCCGCTGCCCGGGGTAGTCGTCGTAGCCGCCGCTCGGGGTGAAGGAGAACTCCGGGTGCGCGGTGTAGGTGCCGTAGCAGGTCATGTGCAGGTGCGGGGAGGGGGCGTTGACCGCGCCGCCGCACTGCGGCCAGATCGAGAAGTCGTGCGCCCACCCGTGCGCGAAGGGGTAGTCGTAGCCGCCGTTCGGCCCGCCGAGGGTGATCAGCTTGCGCACGTCGCCCGCGTACGGGCGGCCCCAGGACGGCTTGACCGAGGACACGTAGGCCCGGGTGGACATCTCGCCCTTGCTCCAGCCCACCAGGTCCACCTGGGGGACGCCGAGCTTGGCGCGGATCAGCGCGACGGCGTCCCCGACCTCCTGAGCCTGCATCAGGTTGTCGCCCTGCTTGTGCGCGAAGCCGATCGCGAAGACCCGGTACCCCTGCCCGGCCAGGTACTGCATCAGGCCGGTGCTCGGGCAGGAGGCGGCGCCGCAGCCGTAGCCGCCGGACTCGCCGGGGTTGGCCCAGGCCCGGTCCGGGTTGTCGTTGGCGCCGTGCACCAGCAGCACGGGGACCTGGTGCGCGCCGGTGTTCCAGCCCGGCGCCGAGTAGAGCAGGAAGCGACCGGAGTAGGGCTGCTTGACGCCGCCGAAGAAGGTGAGGCGCTGCCCGTCCTGGTCGCCGCGGCCGTCCGGCGGGTACTGCTCCTGGTGGAAGCCGGAGGTGGTGTCGAGGTACCGCTCGACGTGGTCCCAGCCGTTGGCGACGCTGCCGTAGTTCGCCTCCAGGGTCAGGTTGGACGGCACCGCCGCCGAAGCCGTCCCCGTCGGGACGACCGCACCCGCCAGCGCGAGCACGCCCGCGAGCAGGAAGCCCAAGCCGCCGCGCCTCCCGCGTCCGTTTCTCCACATACCGCGTTCACTCCTTCACGCTGAGTCCCGTACGCGCACGCTACGGAGGCGGGAGTGCCGTCGGAATGGGTGCGGCGCATACCCCGGGCCGCCCGGTGTGGCTGTCGGCCCCATGGCCGAGGGGCGGTCCGCGGGTGATCACCCGGCGCGGCGGGTGTGAACCATGTCTCAGCGGACCGGTATTGGAGATATAAGGACAATCTGCCTAGCCTGCTCGGGACGCCCACCGGGCTCACCCGCCGCCGGGACGCCGAGTCCTGCCCGCCCGTCGGCGACACCCAGAGCACAGCACGGGCAGGAGCGGGGGAACCACGGCAGTACGCCGTGCCCTCCGCCCTGCCCAGGGGCGCGCGGGCCCGGCTCGGGGTGAAGCCGCCACGCGCGGCCGGGCTGCCTCAGCGCCCGAACCCGACAGCTCACCTCGCAGGCGTCGCGGAGGACCACCCCCATGCGACCTGTCGCCACCCCCGCCCGCCTCGGCGTCCTCGCCGGGTCGGTCGCGCTGCTCGGCGTGCCCCTGGCCACCGGCAGCGCCAACGCCGCCACCACCGTCGTCCAGGACCGGCTCACCCCGACCGCGATGACCGCCGGCGCCGCCACCACCGCCTCGCTCACCCTGCACTCGGACTCCTGCTTCACCGCGAAGACCGTCGGCGTCGGCGTGCGTGACGCGGCCGGGCGCAACCTGGACTTCCCCGGCAACGCGGGCAACGTCCGGATCTGCCCGAGCGGCGTCACCTTCACCAGCGCGGCCCGCACCCTGCCGGCCGGCAGCTACACCCAGTTCGGCTTCTGGCAGGACACCGCGGGCAGCTGGCACAACCTGCCCGCGCGCACCCTGACGGTCGCGGCCGCCGGCACGACGCCGACCCCGGCGCCGAAGCCCACCCCGACCCCCACGCCGACCCCAACCCCGAAGCCGACGCCCACCCCGACCCCGACCCCGACCCCGAAGCCGACGCCCACGCCGACTCCCACCCCCACGCCGACCCCGACGCCCGCGCCGTCGACCGGTGCGCCGGTGCCCGGGAAGTCGCTGGCCTGGTCCGAGGAGTTCGACGGCCCGATCGGCTACGGCTCCAAGTGGACCGGCGACCGCAGCAGCTCGTACAAGTACGGCAACCACAACCCGGACGACAACAAGCTGGACTGGCTGAGCCCGAACGCGGTCACCGTCTCCGGCGGCGTCGCCACCTTCAC
Source organism: Kitasatospora sp. NPDC049285 (assembly GCF_040678815.1). Classification (NCBI taxonomy): domain Bacteria; kingdom Bacillati; phylum Actinomycetota; class Actinomycetes; order Kitasatosporales; family Streptomycetaceae; genus Kitasatospora; species Kitasatospora sp. NPDC049285. The sequence continues at coordinate 66,938 of NZ_JBFAQR010000023.1, forward strand.
CGCCACCCCCTCCAGCCACACCCTGGAGAACGGCAAGCGGGCCTGGGACACCGGACTGCTCACCACCGAGTACTCGCAGCAGGGCTTCCAGGTGAAGACCGGCGACTACGCCGAGACCCGGGTCAAGCTGCCGGCCGGGTCGGGTGCCTGGCCGGCGCTGTGGACCTGGAAGAACGGCAACGGCGAGATCGACTCGTTCGAGTACCACCCGGACAACCCGAACCTGCTGGAGCTCACCAACCACGTGAAGTCCGGCTCGAAGTACTACACCGACGCGGCCTCGGTCGGCGCCGACAAGTGGGTGACCATCGGGACGTACTACGGCGCCAACTCGGTCGACTGGTACGTGAACGGGCAGAAGGTCTTCTCCGACGGCACGGGCGTCGGGTCGAACTGGTCGGCGTACCTGATCCTCAACCTGTCGCTGAGCGCCGGGGCCTACCACCCCGCCGCGAGCGGCAGCGCGCCGATCAGCTTCAGCTCGGACTACGTGCGCGTGTACCGCTGACGCCCCGTCACGACACGGAGAGCGTGAACGCCGTCCGGTCGTCCGCCGGATCGCGGTGGTCCGCGCTCAGCACCTGAACGTGCCCCTCGGCGCTGCTGCCGGGGGGCACGTTCGCGTCCGCGCGGACCGGGACCAGCGCGGTCGCCGTCCGGTAGCGCGGCAGACCGGCCGGGAAGGTGCAGCTCACCAGGCGGCCGGCCGGTGCCGCCGTGCACCCGGACGGGAAGAACGGCCCCTCGGCGGTGAAGCCCGCCGGCAGGTCGACCAGCACCGTGAACGGCGAGGCGGTGGTGTCCGGCCCGCCGTTGGCAACGAAGGCGTGCACCGCGGTGGTCCCGCCCGGCGCCACGGGATCCGGGTCCAGCCGGACCACCCGCAGGTCGGAGGCGGACGGCGCGACGGCGGGGGCGAACGCCAGCAGGGGCGCGGCGAGGAGGGGGACCAGACGGTGCACGTGCGCTCCTGTGACGAGTGTGCGGAGGTACACTCAGCGTAAGGCGGCCCTGACGGTCCGTCAGAGCACCTCGCCGAGGCGGGCGGCGATCGTCTGCATCAGCGGGACCAGGCCGGCCGCCCCGGACTGGGACTCCAGCGCCTGGATGCGGCCCTCCGGGCCGGAGACGGAGAGCGCGGTGGGCGTGGGTGCGCCGGGCACGGCGACGGCGATGCAGCGCACGCCGATCTCCTGCTCCTGGTCGTCGACCACGTACCCGCGCTCGCGGGAGACGGCGAGCTGCTCGAGCAGCGCGGAAGGGTCGGTGACGGTGTACGAGGTGTGGGACTGCAGCGGGCCGGGGCCGAGCAGGGCGCGGGCCTCGTCCTCGGGCAGCTGCGCCAGCAGCGCCTTGCCGACGCCGGTGCAGTGGGGCTGGACGCGGCGGCCGACTTCGGTGAACATCCGCATGGAGCGCCGGGATTGGACCTGACCGACGTACACCACCTCGCCGCCCTCCAGCACCGCCAGGTTGGCGGTCTCGCCGGTGGCCTCCATCAGCTCCGCCAGGTAGGGGCGCGCCCAGCTGCCGAGCAGGCGGCCGGCCGTCTCGCCGAGGCGGATCAGCCGGGGACCGAGGGTGTAGCGGCGGGCGGTGTCCTGGCGGACGTAGCCCTGGGTGACCAGGGTGCGCACCAGGCGGTGGATGGTCGGCATCGGAAGGCCGGAGGTGGTGGAGAGTTCGCTGAGGGTGGCGATGCCGCCGGAGTCGGCGAGCGCCTCCAGGAGCAGGAAGGCGCGCTCGACGGACTGCACCGAGCCGGCGGCGCGTTCGGTGGAGGTGCTGGCCACGGACGTTCCCTTTGCTGTGGAGGAAGGAGTAGAGTCCACGCGATTCATCAACAAACCGTTGAAATTCTGTATCGCGGAAACTAGTCTCCACTGTACAGAACGGAACAGCCCAAGGAGTATCCTGCCCATGGCCGCAGATCAGGGTTCGTCCCCCCTCGCGCCGGTCGTCACCGTCGCCGGTCCCCGGGTGGCCCGCTCGGAGGAGGTGCTGACTCCCGAGGCGGTGGCCTTCGTGGTGGGTCTGCACCGGGCGTTCGAGGGTCGCCGCCGGGAACTGCTGGCCCTGCGCAGGGAGCGCCGCGCCGAGATCGCCCGCACCGGCACGCTCGACTTCCGCCCCGAGACCGCCGCGATCCGCTCCGCCGACTGGCAGGTCGCCCCCGCGCCGCGCGCGCTGAACGATCGCCGGGTGGAGATCACCGGGCCGACCGACCGCAAGATGGTGATCAACGCGCTCAACTCCGGCGCCAGGGTCTGGCTCGCCGACTTCGAGGACGCCACCGCGCCGACCTGGGAGAACGTGGTCTCCGGTCAGATCAACCTGATCGACGCCTTCGAGGGCCGGATCGACTTCACCAGCCCGCAGGGCAAGGCCTATACCCTCAAGCCCGCCGCCGAACTCGCCACCGTCGTGGTCCGCCCGCGCGGCTGGCACCTGGACGAGCGGCACCTGCTGGTCGACGGGCAGCCGGTGGCCGGCGCCTTCCTCGACTTCGGCCTGTACTTCTTCCACAACGCCGCCCGCCTGCTCGCCAAGGGCGAGCAGGACCCCAACTCCGGCCCGTACTTCTACCTGCCGAAGACCGAGAGCCACCTGGAGGCCCGGCTCTGGAACGAGGTCTTCACCCACGCCCAGGAGAAGCTCGGCATCCCGTACGGCACGATCCGCGCCACCGTGCTGATCGAGACCATCACCGCGGCCTTCGAGATGGACGAGATCCTCTACGAACTGCGCGACCACGCCGCCGGGTTGAACGCCGGCCGGTGGGACTACCTGTTCTCCATCGTGAAGAACTTCCGGGACGCCGGCGAGCACTACATCCTGCCCGACCGCAACGCCGTCACCATGGCCTCCCCGTTCATGGCGGCCTACACCCGGCTGCTCGTGCAGACCTGCCACCGGCGCGGGGCGCACGCCATCGGCGGCATGGCCGCGTTCATCCCCTCCCGCAAGGACCCGGAGGTGAACGCCGCGGCGCTGGTCAAGGTCCGCGCCGACAAGGAGCGCGAGGCGAACGGCGGCTTCGACGGCTCGTGGGTCGCCCACCCCGACCTGGTGCCGGTGGCCCGCGAGTGCTTCGACGCCGTGCTGGGCGGCCGTCCGAACCAGAAGGACAACCCCGGCTCAGACGAGGCTGTGACGGCCGCCCAGCTGCTCGACGTGGCCGGGGCGGGCGGGAGTTGCACCCTGGCCGGGCTGCACAACGCCGTCCAGGTCGGCGTGCGCTACATCGAGGCGTGGCTGCGCGGGCACGGCGCGGTCGGCATCTTCAACATGATGGAGGACGCCGCCACCGCCGAGATCTCCCGCTCGCAGATCTGGCAGTGGATCCACAACGGCGTCGTGCTCGCCGACACCGGTGAGAAGGCCACCGCCGAGCTGGTCCGCCGGCTGGTGGCCGAGGAACTGGACGCGCTGCGGGCCGAGCTCGGCGCGCAGGCCTACGCCGGTGGGCGCTGGACCGAGGCCGCCGCTCTCTTCGAACAGGTCGCGCTGGCCGAGGAGTTCACCGACTTCCTGACCCTCCCCGCGCTCGCCCTGCTCGACTGACAAGCTATCCGCCACCCGCCGCCCCGGCCCTTCGCCGGGGCGGCGAAGTCGACGCCCCGACTACTCCGTTCCGTACGCCAGGAGCCCTCCCGATGGCACGCATCTTCTTCAACGGCCAGGCGATGACCGGCGGACCGTTCCACGCCAAGGTCGCCGACCACCTGATCGGCCCGGTCCGCACCGCCCCCGGCTACCGGTTCTTCTCCATCCGCGACGAATGCCCCGGCCTGCTCGCCGACCCGGCCGTCGACACCGCGATCCAGGGCGAGCTCTACGACCTGCCGCTGGCCCACCTGCGGGACGCCGTACTCCCCGGCGAACCCCTCGAACTCGAGCTCGGCGTCATCGAGTTGGCCGACGGCAGCGCCTGCCTGTCGATGCTGCTGGCCCGCGGCGAGCTGGAACGCGGCGTCCACCGCGAGATCACCGCGCACGGCGGCTGGCGCGCCTACCTCGCCACCCTCGGCCGGGAGGCCTGACGCACCGTCGCGATATTCAGGTGCACGGCCGTCCCACCGGTGGCTAACGTCTTCCTCGTCCAGGTGCGCAGGCAGGGGTTACTTCCATCTCCTCAATGGGCAGGTCGCGGGTTCGAATCCCGCCGCCGGTACTCGTGCCGGTGTAGCTCAGTGGCCAGAGCAGCTACGTCACCTCCGCCGCCGAAGTCCTCTGGACCCCAACGTCACCGCAACCGCGCCGGGGCGTCCGGTGCCCGCACCATCGGCACACGCGGACGCCCCGGTTCGGCATGCCTCCAGGCAGGAGGAGTCCGCCATGTCCCGCTTCAACGTCCGCCGTCCCACCTCCGGCCCGACCTCGCCCGTCACCACGACCGGGCAGCGCACGGCCAACCACGCGGGCGGCGCCGGATTCCTGCGGGACCAGAAGTCCGAACTCTTCCTGCTCGCGGTCGCCAACCTGGTCGGCCAGGACACCTTCTACGAGCGCGGCGGCGCCCGCGACGACCGCTACACCGCGCTGATCCGCTCCCTGGCCGTCAGCGACCCCGAGTGGACGCTCGGCCTGCTGCGCTGGCTGCGCGACGGCGCCGCGATGCGCACCGCCTCGCTGGTCGGCGCCGCCGAGTTCACCCGCGCCCGGCTGGACGCCGGGGCCGCGGGCTACTCGCGGCAGGCCGTCGACGCGGTGCTGCGCCGCCCCGACGAGCCCGGCGAGCTGCTCGCCTACTGGACCTCCCGGTACGGCCGCGCGCTGCCCAAGCCGGTCAAGCGCGGCGTCGCCGACGCCGCCCGCCGGCTCTACCACGGCCGCGCGCTGCTCAAGTACGACACCGCCGCCAAGGGCTACCGCTTCGGCGACGTCCTGGAGCTGACGCACCCCGCGCCGCACCCCGACAAGCCCTGGCAGGGCGAGCTGTTCCGGTACGCGCTGGACCGCCGACACCGCCCCGACGAGGCCGTGCCGCCGGCCGGTGACGCGCTGCTGACCGCCCACCGCGAACTGACGGGCCTTCCGGTCGAGCGTCGCCGCGCCCTGGTCACCGGCGTGGGCGGCGCCGAGCGGCTGGCCGCCGCGGGCATGACCTGGGAGTCGCTGGCCGGCTGGCTGCACGGCCCGCTGGACGCCGCCGTCTGGGAGGCCGTCATCCCGTCGATGGGCGTGATGGCGCTGGTGCGCAACCTGCGCAACTTCGACCAGGCGGGCGTCTCGGACGCGGTGGCCGAGCGGGTCGCCCGGCGGATCTCCGACCCGGAAGAGGTGCGCCGCTCCCGGCAGTTCCCGTTCCGCTACCTGGCCGCCCACCGGCACGCGCCCTCGCTTCGCTGGGGCCACGCGCTGGAGACCGCGCTGCGCCACTCGCTGGCCAACGTCCCGGTGCTGCCCGGCCGCACGCTCGTCCTGGTCGACCGCTCAGGTTCGATGTTCGACCGGCCGAGCGCGCAGACCGAGCTCAACCGGGCCGACACGGCCGCGGTCTTCGGCACCGCCCTCGCGCTGCGGGCGGCCGACGCCGACCTGGTCGAGTTCGGCACCACCAGCCGCCGGATCACCCTGCGCCGCGGCGAGTCGGTGCTGAAGGCGGTCGACCGCTTCGGCGACCTCGGCGGCACCGAGACCGCCAAGGCCGTCCGTCAGCACTACCGCGCCCACGACCGGGTGGTGATCGTCACCGACGAGCAGGCGTACGGGAGTTGGAACGGCGGCGATCCACTGGTCGCGATCCCGGCCGAGGTCCCGGTCTACACCTGGAACCTGGCCGGGTACCGCCCCGGCCACGCACCCTCCGGCGGTGCCCGCCGGCACACCTTCGGCGGGCTGACCGACGCCGCGTTCCGGCTGATCCCGCTGCTGGAGGCCGGGCGGAACGCGCACTGGCCGTGGGAGAACTGATCAACCGTCGGAGTCACCCGAGAGGCTGGAGGTCGGGGTGGAACGTCGCTGTGCGGTGGGAGAGCTGATTGGCCGTCAGATCCCGCCGGAGGCGAGCGCGTCGCCGAGCGCGGAGCGCGCGTAGAGCACCGAGCGGCCACTGCGGGTCCTGGTCAGCAGGCCCGCGGTGGCCAGCGCCGAGAGGTGCCGGCTCACCGCGCCCGGCGTCACCCCCAGCCGGTGCGCCAGCGCGGTGGTCGAGGCCGGCTGCACCAGCAGCACCAGCAGCCCGGCCCGCGGCGCACCGATCAACTCGGCCAGCGCGTCCGGGACCCGGGGCGGCGGCCGCTCGCCCAGCAGGGCCTGACCGCGGGCCGGATAACTGATCAGCGGCGGCCCGGCGGGATCGATGACGGTGTGGGCGTTCAGACCGCACAGCGTCGGGACCAGCACCAGGCCGCGCCCCGCCACCGGCGTGTACCGGCCGCCCAGCGCGCGCACCCGCGGGTCCGGGTCGTCCAGCCGCAGCACCCCCGCCCGCCAGGACAGCAGCGAGTCCAGGTCCGCGAACAGCCCCTCCGCGCCGCGTTCCGCGAACCTCCGCCCCCGGTACGCCAGATCGGCCTCCAGGACGGTCCGGGCCCGCGGCCACCACCGCGGCAGCAGGCAGCGCTCCCAGTACGCCCGCAGCTGCGCCACGCAGCGCGCCAGCAGCGCCTCCGGATCGTCCAGCGCGGACGCCACCGACTCGGGCAGCGGTGCCCCGTCACCCCGGTACGCGGCGCGGAAGTCCCGTACCACGGTCTCCGCCGGCGTCTGTGCGACGATCGCCAACTCGCTCTCGAAGGACGGGCGTTGGCCGACCGGCCGGGGCGTCAGGAAGTCCGGCACCCAGACCCGCGGGGTCACCAGGGAATCCAGCAGCGGGACGTCCAGGGTGCGGTACGCCGCCTCCCAGGACGCGATCCAGCGCTGCTGGTGCGGGTACGTGGCGGGGGAGCGGCGCGCCCGCAGGCTGAACACCGCCTCCTGCAGGGGCGAGTAGGTGATCCAGGTGGTGGCGAGGTCGTCCACACCGAAGGCGAACTCGAACATTGACCCCCACGGTAAAAGGATTCCGGTCGGTTGGGAACCCTGGTGTCGTGACGGTCATGACCGCCACCGCAGCGCCGCCCCGGCGCCGACTCCCGCTGCCCGCCGACCCGCTGCTGCGCCGCCTGGCCGTGATGACCGCCGTCAACACCGTCGGCAACGGCCTCTACTACACCGTCAGCGCGCTCTACTTCACCCGCCAGGTCGGCCTCAGCGCCGCCGGGCTGGCGCTCGGCATGACCATCGCCGGGGTCTGCGGGATGCTCGCCGGCGTGCCGATGGGCCGCCTCGCCGACCGGGTCGGCCACCGCCGCCTGCTCTACGTCCTCGGGCCGCTGCAGGGCGCCGCGGTGCTCGGCTACGCCTTCGTGCACAGTTGGGCCGCCTTCGTTCTGCTCGCCGTTGCCGCCACCGTGCTGGAACGCGGCGCCGTGGCCGTGCGCAGCGCCCTGATCGCCCACCTGCTGCCCGCCGACGATCAGGTCCGCTCCCGGGCCCTGCTGCGCTCGGTGATGAACGCCGGGCTGGTGCTCGGCGGCGCGGGCGCGGTCTTCGCCCTGCAGGCCGACAGCTACCGCGGCTACGCCACCGTGCTGGCGCTGGACGCCGCCAGCTTCGCGGCCACCTCGCTGCTGCTGCGCGGGCTGCCGGAGACCGCGGTCGCGGCGGCGGCGGGGGAGCGGGTGCGGGGCGGGACGGCCCTGCGCGACCGGCGCTACCTGCTGGTGTCCGCCCTGCACGCCGTGCTGGAGCTGCAGTTCGCCATGCTGCAGATCGGCATCCCGCTGTGGATCGCCGCGCACACCGCCGCGCCGCGCGCCCTGGTCGCGGTGGTCGGCATCGTCAACTGCCTCGCCGTGGTGCTGTTCCAGGTCCGCGCCGGGCGCGGCGTGGTGGACGTCAGCTCGGCCGCCCGGGCCTGCGCCCACGGCGGGGTCCTGCTCGGGACGGCCTGTCTGGTGTACGCCGCGGCGGGCGGGCGCTCGGCGACCGCGGCCGTGGTGCTGGTGCTGGTCGGCATCGTCGTGCACAGCCTCGCCGAACTCCTCACCTCCGCCGGCGGCTGGACCCTCAGCCTCGACCTCGCCGACCCGGCCGCGCACGGCGAGTACCAGGGCGTGTTCATGAGCGGCCAGGCCGCCTCGCACGTCATCGGCCCGCTGGTGGTCACCGCCACCGCACTCACCCTCGGCGTCGCGGGCTGGGCGGTACTGGGCGCAGTCGTGGCCGCCGCCGGCCTGGCACTGCCCGTCGCCGCCCGCACCGCCGCCCGCACCTGACGTCCCGTCAGTCGCCGGAGTAGCCGAACAGGCCCAGGTGGGTCGGCTCGCCGTCGGTGTGCAGGACGACGAAGCGGCCCGTCCACCGCATGTCCGCCTCGTCCTGCAGCGCCCGGCCGGCGATCGCCCGGGTGTACTGCTCCACGGTCGGACGGCCGGTGCCGAAGTGGTGGACGAGCCGGTCGAGCGGGAGCGGGCGGACGGTGTGGTAGTCGTCCGTCCACAGCTCCTCGACGGAGTCGCACTCCCCGTCCCAGCCGTGAGCCGTGAACACCTTCTGCTGCAATGCCCGCAGGGTCTGCCGCGGGGTGCCGAGGTGCGGGGCCGGATCACGCGAGGTGGCCCCGGACCCTCGCCGTGGGTCCGGGGCCGGGGGCCGGGAGCCGTCGTCGTCCCTGGCGGCGGCTCCCGGGGCTGGCGGGGCGTCAGCCGCGGGCGGCGAGCTCGCGGGCGGCGCGGGCGGCGGCGAGGGCGATGCGGTCCTCGTCGACGGTGGTGAGGCGGCCGTTCTCGACGACGGCGTTGCCGTTGACGAACAGGGTGGCGAGCGGCGGGAGCGCGCCGAGGACGAGCGCGGCGACCGGGTCGGCGATCGAGGAGTGCATGATGCCGTCGATCTTCCACAGCGCGAGGTCGGCGAGCTTGCCGGCCTCGATGGAGCCGATCTCGTCCTGCCGGCCGAGCACCCGGGCGCCGCCCATGGTGCCCAGGCGCAGGGACTGACGGACGGTCAGCGCGTCCGGCCGGCCGTGCAGGCGGTTGATCAGCAGGGCGTTGCGCAGCTCGGTGCCGAGCTCGCCGGACTCGTTGGACGCGGTGCCGTCCACGCCGAGGCCGACCGGGACGTCGGCGGCGAGCATGTCGGGGACCCGGGCGATGCCGGCCGCGAGCCGGGCGTTGGAGGACGGGCAGTGCGCGACGCCGGTGCCGGTCTTGGCGAACTTGGCGATGTCGGAGTCGTTCATGTGGACGCAGTGCGCCATCCACACGTCCTCGCCGAGCCAGCCGGTGGACTCGAAGTAGTCGGTCGGGCCCATCCCGAACAGCTGCTTGCAGAACTCCTCCTCCTCGGCGGTCTCCGAGCCGTGGGTGTGCAGGCGCACGCCCTTGCGGCGAGCCAACTCGGCGGACTGCTTGAGCAGTTCGGTGGAGACCGAGAACGGCGAGCAGGGGGCGAGGGCGACGTGCAGCATCGAGCCGAAGGACGCGTCGTGCCACTTGTCGACGGCGCTCTCGGAGGCGACGAGGATGTCCTCGGTCTCCTCCACGGCGTGGTCCGGCGGCAGGCCGCCGTCCTTCTTGGAGCGGTCCATCGAGCCGCGCAGCGCGGTGAAGCGCATGCCGAGCTCCTGGACGCCCTCGATGGAGGCGCCGAGGATGTCGCCGCCGCCCTGCGGGAAGACGTAGTGGTGGTCGGAGGCGGTGGTGCAGCCGGACTTCAGCAGCGCGGCCGCCGAGCCCTGGGTGGCGGCGTGCACCAGGCGGTCGTCGACCCGGGCCCAGGTCGGGTACAGCGCGACCAGCCAGTCGAAGAGGATGTTGTCCTGGGCCAGGCCGCGGGTGATCCACTGGTAGAAGTGGTGGTGGGTGTTGACCAGGCCCGGGGTGACGAGGTGGCCCTCGCCGTTGATCCGGCGCACCACGTTGTCCAGCCACATGGGCGCGGGGCCGTCGCCGACCGACTCGATCGTGTTGCCGAGGATCACGACGTGGCCGCGGGCGTACTCGGTGTCGTCGGCGTCGACCGTGGCGATGGCGACGTTCTCGATCACGATCCGCTGGTCGGCGGGCGGGGGCTGGACTGCCATGGGGTGACTCCTAGGGGGGAACGGCCGGCGGCGCCGACGTGGTGGAACAGCAGGTTGAGCAGGACGGCGGCCAGGCAGCCCGCCGAGATGCCGGAGTGCATCAGGGTGCGGACGGCCTCCGGGAAGCTGTCGTAGAAGGTGGGGGCGGCGATCGGGATCAGGCCGACGCCCAGCGACACGGAGACCAGGATGGTGTGCGCGGTGGACTCCATCCCCGCCTCGCCGAGGGTGCGGATGCCGCTGGCCGCGACGGTGCCGAACAGCACGATCCCGGCGCCGCCGAGGACCGGCTGCGGGACCAGCGAGACCAGCGAGCCGAGCACCGGGAACAGGCCCAGCACGATCAGGATCCCGCCGCCCGCCGCGACCACGAACCGGCTGCGGATCCTGGTGAGCGCCACCAGCCCGATGTTCTGGGCGAAGGCGCTGCACGCGAAGCCGTTGAACACCGGGCTGAGCGCGGTGGCCAGGCCGTCGGCGCGCAGCCCGGCGGCCAGCACCGGCTCGTCGGCCTCGCGGTCGACGATCCGGCCGAGGGCGAGCATGTCGGCGGTGGACTCGGTCATGGAGACCACCATGACGATGCAGAGCGACACGATCGCGGTGGCGTCGAACATCGGCGCGCCGAAGTGGAACGGCGAGGGCAGCGCGAACACCTGCGCGTCACCGACCGGCGAGAAGTCCGCGAGGCCGAGCGGGAAGGCCGCCGCGGTGCCGAGGGCCAGGCCGATCAGCAGCGACAGCTGCTGCCAGAAGCCCTTCAGCAGCCGGTTGGCCAGCACCACCGCGGCGAGCGTGAACGCGGCCAGGCCGATCGCCTTCACCGAGCCGTAGCCGGGCGCGGACGGCGATCCGCCGCGTGCCCAGTTCACCGCGACCGGCAGCAGGGACACCCCGATGAGGGTGATCACGGTGCCCTGCACCACCGGCGGGAAGAACCTGACCAGCCGGCAGAAGTACGGCGCCGCGAGAAAGCACAGGACTCCCGCGACGATCACCGCACCGAAGATCACCGGCAGGGCGTCCTTCGGGCCGTGCTCCTTGGCGATCGCCAGCATCGGCGCGACGCCGGCGAACGAGACGCCGTTGACGAACGGGAGCCGGGCGCCGATCCGCCAGATCCCGAGCGTCTGCAGCAGGGTGGCCAGCCCGGCGGTGAACAGGCTGGCCGAGATCAGCAGGGCGAGTTCGGCGGGCGAGAGCCCGACGCCCGCGCCCACGATCAGGGGTGGAGCGACCACGCCGGCGTACATCGCGGCGACGTGCTGCAGCCCGGTGCCGAACAGCTTCGGCGGGGAGAGCACCTCGTCGACCGGGTGGGTGGGGGTGGAACCGTCGTCTGTGGTGCGGGTGCTGAGGGTGCGTCGAGTACTGCGGAGTGCCATGGAAGTAGCCCCTTTGCTGCCCCTGGCTCTCGGCGCGCCCGTGGCGCTGGAGAGGGTGTGAGGCCCGAGGGCGGGACGACGGAACAAGGGTCCCTCGGGCGGACTCTCCAGCTCCCGGGACGGCCGCCGTGAGGGCGGGCACGATCTCCGAACGGGTGGGGGAGGGAGAGAGGTGCGGTGGTGCGGGGGTGCCTGGCGGCGCGTCAGGCGACCGGGATGACCGGGGTGACGCCCTCGCGGTGCACGGTGCCCTCGATCAGGCCGTACATCCGGTCGGCGGCGTAGTAGACCTCGTTCTCGTTCTTCAGGCCGAACGGCTCGAGGTCCACCAGGAAGTGGTGCTTGTTGGGGAGCTCCAGGCGTACCTCGTCCACCTCGGCGCGGTTGTTCAGCACCCGGGTGCCCATCGCGTGCAGGGTCTGCTGCAGCGAGTAGGAGTAGGTCTCGGCGAAGGCCTCGAGCATGTGCCGCTTCACGTGGTTGTAGGAGCGGTTCCAGTTCGGCTCGGCCTGGCCGTCGCGGCCGTCGAAGCCGTACTTCCAACGAGCCGTCACCTGGGTGGCCAGGATCCGGTCGTAGGCCTCCTGGAGGGTGGTGTACTTGTCCTTGATGTAGCCCCAGAACTCCGAGTTGGTGGTGTTCATCACGACCAGGTCCTTCAGGCCGGAGACGACCTGGACCCGCTCGCCGTCGAAGACCACCTCGGTGGTGCGGACCTCCTGCCCGTTGCGGACGAAGGAGTGGCCGACCTCCTCGGAGCCGATGAAGCGGGCGTTGTTGTCGGGCGTCCTGATCCGGTCCCAGGTGTACTCCTCGATCCGGATCCGGGCGCTGTGCACCACGCCGCGCTCGGTGTCGTTCACGAAGTGCCGGGCCAGGACGATGCCGAACGCCTCGGCCGACTCGATGCCGTACTCCTTGGCGAAGGCGTACACGGTGTTCTTGGTGGTGTCGGTGGGCAGGCAGTTCGCGTTCGAGCCGGTGAGGTGCACGTCCTCGAACTCGCCCTGCAGGGAGACCGAGACGTTCAGGTCCTTGATCTCGTGGCGGGTGGAGTCGCGGTAGACCCGGACGATGCGGTTCTCCGCCTTGCCGTACTGGTTCTGACCGAGCACGTGGGCCATGACATGGCTCCTAAGCTTCCAGGCCGGTCTACTAGCTTCCGCGGTAGACCGAGTAGCCGAACGGGTTGAGCAGCAGCGGCACGTGGTAGTGGTGCTGCGCGGGTGCGACCGTGAAGACGATCGAGACCTCGGGGAAGAACGGCTGCTCCGCGCGGTCCGCGTAGTACGCGGTGGTGTCGAAGAGCAGTCGGACGACCGAGCCCGCCTCCACGGCCGGCAGGTCCTTGACCCGGCCGTCGGAGTCCGTGGCGGAGGCGCCGAGCACCTGCCAGCCACCCTCGGTGTGCAGTGCCAGCTCGACCGGTACCCGCTCGGCCGGGCGGCCGAGGCTGGTGTCGAGCACATGCGTGGAGATGCCAGTCATGGGTGGAAAGACCTTACTGATGGCAGGAGGTGACTGTCCGTCAAGTCGTCAGGACTCGTCAAGCAGTCGGTTGATCCGAATGTCGTTGATCTTGCGCAGCTCGCCCCGGACGATCTCCGCCTCGACGGCCGGTTCGTGCGGGAAGCGCTCGCGCAGTGACGCGAGCATGGTGGCCGCGGTGCGGCCGGTCGCGCAGATCAGGAAGACGTGGCCGAACTTCGCCTCGTAGGCGGCGTTGGCCTCGCGCAGCTCGTCGAGCAGCGACTGCTCGACGCCCTGGATGCCGGCCTGCTCGCGCTCGGAGACGGCGTCGCCGGCCTTCGGCGTGCCGATCCGGGCGTGGCCGGCCATCGCGTCGTGCAGGTCGTCGGCGGTGAGCGCGGCCATCGCCGCCGCGTTGGCGGCCAGCAGCGACGCCCGGTCGGGCCAGGGGCGGGACGCCGCGACGGCGGCGGCCCAGGCGGGGCTGGAGCAGATCTCCAGCAGGGTGTCCCGCAACCCGGCCGCGTCAGCGGCGGCCAGGGCGGCGAGAGCAGAGGGTGGCTGGGGCACGGGTGGACCTCCTGAAGAGTGGTGCCACCCGCACAAGCTAGATCGGCCGCGACGGACCGTCAACACTTTGTTGAACGGTTGGTGGTTACGTTTCCCGACACCCGGTGTTGCCGGGCGGTGTCGTGTGCGATCCGCCAATGGGCGCGCCGACGGCTACGCCTTCTCCTGCCGGTTCAGGTAGTTGTACACCGTGAAGCGGCTGACGCCGAGCGCCGACGCGACGGTCTCCACTCCGTGGCGGACGGTGAACGCGCCGCGCTCCTCCAGCAGCGCCACCACCCGCTGCTTCTCCGCGCGGTCCAGCTCGGCCAGCGGCCGGCCGTCGAACTGGCGGGCCATGTCGGCCAGCATCCGGTCCAGCGCACTGCTCAGGTGCGGCAGCCGCACCGCCACCGCCGGCGCGCCGTCCCACTCCAGGACGACGTCGTCGGCGCGTGCCTCGCCGGGGTCCAGCGCGGTGGCGCCGACCGCCTCCAGCAGCGGCTTTATCGCTGCGGTGAGCGGGTGGTCCAGGGCTTCGCTCACTGCGTACCCACTCCTTCCGGGGAGTCCTGCTCCTCGTCCTCGTCCAGCACGCTGACCTGGACCGAGATCCGGCTGGCCCCGGCCGCCAGGGTCTCCCGCAGCAGGCGGGTGACGGCGGCCAGCGCCTGCTCGGCCTCGCCCTCGGCGCTGGTGCCGAACGGGCCCACCGACACGGCCAGGCCCGCCTCGTCGACCACCCGGCGCGCGGCCTTGGCGTGGTCGGGGAAGCCGTCCAGCTCGAACGGCTCTGTCGTGAACTCCACCATCAATCGCACCCGCTCACCTTAGCGAGCGGCCTGGTCGATCAGACAGTCGACCAGGGGCGTGACCGGCGGGCTTCGGCTGCTTCAACAAATTGTTGCGGTCGCCTTGACAGTGCGGGTTGACGGCGGAGAAGCTTCCATCAAGCAGAATCCAGCTTCCGGATCGTGGAAGTTGGGCGAGAGAGCGAGAGGTGAACGACGTGACCGCTGCCGCCCAGCACCGCTTCACGGTCAACCTGTCCATCCTGTTCGGCGAGCTCCCGCTGCTCGATCGGCCCGCCGCGGCCGCCGCGGCCGGGTTCACCGCCGCCGAGCTCTGGTGGCCGTTCGGCGAGAACCACACCCCCGGCCAGGCCGAACTCGACGAGCTGGCGGGCGCGTTCGACGCCGCCGGGGTCCAGCTCACCGGGCTCAACTTCCTGGACGACCTGACCCGCGGCGCCCGCGGCACGGTCTCCGTGCCCGCCGAGAACGAGCGCTTCCGGGAGAACATCCCGGTCACCGTCGCCCTCGCCGAGCGGCTGGGCACCGGCGCGCTGAACGCCCTCTACGGCAACCGGGTGGCCGGGGTCGACCCCGCCGAGCAGGACGCGCTGGCGCTGGAGAACCTCGCGCTCGCCGCCCAGGCCGCCCACGGTATCGGAGCGGTCCTGCTGATCGAAGCCCTCAACCAGCCGGAGTCCCCGGACTACCCGCTGGTGAGCGCCGCCGCGGCCGTCGAGGTGGTCGACAAGGTCAACGCCGCCACCGGCCTCGGCAACGCCCGCTTCCTCTGCGACCTCTACCACCTGGCCCGCAACGGCGAGGACCTGCCCGCGGTGATCTCCACGTACGCCGACCGGATCGGCCACGTGCAGATCGCCGACACCCCCGGGCGCAACGAGCCCGGCACCGGCGACCTCGACTTCGAGGACCTCTTCGCCCGGCTCACCGCCGCCGGCTACCAGGGCCGGATCGGCCTGGAGTACCGCCCGGCCGGCGGCGTCAGCGCCGACAGCTTCGAGTGGCTGCCGCGAGCGCTGCGCTAGCCCTCCGGGCCGGTCCGCGACCACCGCGCGGCCGACCCGTCGGGCACCGCGAACGGCCTCCGGCCGACCTTCGGGGCCTCTGGTCGATTGTCACGGTCTCCGGTCACTGGCCTTCGGCCGACTGTCCGGGCTGCGGGCTTTCGGTCGAGTGTCGGGGCCGCTGGCCTTCGGCTGACTGTCGGGGCGGCCGGTCGTCGGCCTGCGGCCGACTGTCGGGCCTCCGGGCGCCGGCCTTTGGCCGATCGGCGGCAACCGTGCGGCTGATCCGCCGTCAGGCACCGCCGCGAACCGGCCGCAGGCCGATTGTCGGGTCGCCGGTCATTGGCCTTCGGCCGATCGTCTCGCCCGCCGCTGCAGTACCCGGTCTTCTTCCATTCCCTCACGTAAGGACACCACTGCGATGAGCAGCCGCAAGATCGCCTTCATCGGCCTCGGCATCATGGGCAAGCCCATGGCCGTCAACCTGGTCAAGGCCGGCCACCACGTGACCGGCTTCAACCTGCAGCAGGACGCCATCGACGCGCTGGTCGCGGCCGGCGGCCACGGCGCGGGATCGATCGCCGAGGCGGTCAAGGACGCCGAGATCGTGATCACGATGGTTCCGGCCGACCCGCACGTGGAGCAGGTCATCCTCGGCGAGGGTGGCGTGCTGGAGAACGTCGCGCCCGGCACCCTGGTCGTCGACATGTCCAGCATCACCCCGCAGACCTCGATCAAGGTCGATGCGGCCGCCCGCGAGAAGGGCATCCGCACCCTGGACGCCCCGGTCTCCGGCGGTGAGGCCGGCGCGGTCGAGGCGGTGCTGTCGATCATGGTCGGCGGCGAGGCCGCGGACTTCGCCGAGGCGAAGCCGCTGTTCGACGCGCTCGGCACCACGGTCGTCCACGTCGGCCCGGCCGGTGCCGGCCAGACCGTGAAGGCCGCGAACCAGCTGATCGTCGCGGTCAACATCCAGGTGCTGGCCGAGGCCGTGGTCTTCCTGGAGAACGCGGGCGTCGACCTGGCCGCCGCGCTGGACGTGCTCGGCGGCGGGCTGGCCGGCTCGACCGTGCTGAACCGCAAGAAGGGCAACATGCTGAACCGCGAGTTCGCGCCCGGCTTCCGGATCGACCTGCACCACAAGGACATGGGCATCGTCACCGACGCCGCCCGCGCGGTCGGCGCGGCGCTGCCGCTCGGCGCGGTCGCCGCCCAGCTGGTGGCCTCCGCCCGTGCCAACGGCGACGGCTCGCTGGACCACTCGGCGCTGCTGCGCGGGGTCGAGCGGCTGTCCGGGCGCGAGGTCGAGTAACCCAGAGCTCCTCCTGGCGGCGTGTACCTGTCCGGTCGTGCCCGCGTCGCCAGGAGGCACCACTTCCCTCCCGGAGGGTTGGGGTCTGATCGAAGAAGTACCAGGCGCGGCAGCCGAGTTGAGACCTTGTCGCCACTCGCCTCGCAGTTCCCCGAGCCCCTAGATGTTGCAACGAGAGGTCGTAGGTCCCATGGCTGGTCATGTGGTGGTCGCTCCGGACAAGTTCAAGGGGTCGCTGGAGGGGGCGGAGGTCGCTTCGCGGATTGCTGCGGGGATCCGGAAGGTCTCGCCGGGGGTGGAGGTGCGGGAGTTGCCGGTGGCCGACGGTGGGGAGGGGACGTTGGCGGCGGCGCTCGCGGCGGGGTTCTCGCGGGTGAACGTGAAGGTCGCGGGGCCGACGGGGCTGCCGGTGGAGGCGGGGCTCGCGGTGCGGGGGGAGACCGCGGTGGTCGAGCTGGCGCAGTCCTCGGGGCTGGCGCGGCTGCCCGGGGGGCGGACGGCGCCGCTGGCGGCGGGCTCGTACGGGGTGGGGCAGCTGATCGCGAAGGCGGTGTCGCTGGGGGCGACCCGGATCGTGCTCGGGCTCGGGGGGAGCGCCTGCACCGACGGCGGGGCCGGCATGGTGCAGGCGCTCGGGGTGGAGCTGTACGACGCCGACGGGACGGCGCTGCCGCCCGGGGGAGCGGCGCTGCGCCGGCTGGAGCGGATCGAACTGGGGCCGCTCGCCGACGTGCTGCGCGGCGTCGAGATCGTCGTCGCCTGCGACGTGGACAACCCGCTGCTGGGTCCGCGCGGTGCGGCCGCGGTGTACGGCCCGCAGAAGGGCGCGGACGCCGAGGACCTGGTGGTGCTGGAGGACGGGCTGACCCGCTGGGCGGACGCCGTGGCCGCGGTGACCGGCCGGGACGTGCGGCGGGCGCCCGGCGCCGGTGCGGCTGGCGGAGTCGGCTTCGCCGCCCTGGCGCTGCTCGGTGCCACGATGCGACCCGGCATCGAGCTGCTGCTCGAACTGCTGGGTTTCGACGAGGCTGTGCGTGGGGCGCGCCTCGTCGTGACCGGTGAGGGATGCCTGGACGCGCAGACACTGCACGGCAAGGCCCCCGCCGGGGTTGCCGCGGCCGCTGCCCGGGCGGGGGTTCGGGTGGCGGCCGTGGCCGGCCGGCTGGAGCTGGCGGAGCGGGAGTGGCGGTCGGCGGGCTTCGCGGAGGCGCTGGCGCTGACCGACCTGGCGGAGGATCCGGCCGAGTCGATGACCCGCGCGGGTGAACTCGCCGAACTGGCCGGTGCGCGGCTGGCCGCACGGCTGCTCGGATGACGGACCGTCGGTTCGTCGTACTTTCCTACATTGACGTTTTGTTGAAGGCGGGCCTACGCTCCCAGCACTCCTTCGGCACACCCCGGTTTCCCTGACGTTCGGAGGTCCCCTCATGCCCCTCGGCGACACCACGGTGATCCGCTCCCGGCGGGTGGTCCTGCCGGACGGCGAACGCCCCGCCGACGTGCTGGTGCGGGCCGGCGCGATCGAGCAGGTCGCCGCGTACGGCGCGCTGATCGTCGGCGACCGGCAGCTCACCGACCTCGGCGAGGTCGCGCTGCTGCCCGGTCTGGTCGACACCCACGTGCACGTCAACGAGCCCGGCCGCACCGACTGGGAGGGCTTCGCCTCCGCCACCAAGGCCGCCGCCGCGGGCGGGGTCACCACGATCATCGACATGCCGCTGAACTCCGTCCCGCCGACCACCACGGTCGAGGGGCTGGACGCCAAGCGGAAGACCGCCGACGGGCAGGCCTGGGTCGACCTGGGCTTCTGGGGCGGCGCGGTGCCCGGCAACACCGGCGAGCTGGCGGGCCTGCACCGGGCCGGGGTGTTCGGCTTCAAGTCCTTCCTGGCGCCGTCCGGCGTCGACGAGTTCCCGCACCTGGCGACGCCCGAGGACCTGGAGTCGGCGCTGGCCGAGCAGGCCAGGCTCGGCGCGCTGGCGATCATCCACGCCGAGGATCCGGCGGTCCTCGACGCCGCCCCGCACGTCCCCGGCGTGCACTACCGCGACTTCCTGGCCTCCCGCCCCGACGACGCCGAGGCGGTCGCGGTCGCCGGACTGCTGGAGTGCGCCCGTCGCACCGGCGCCCGGGTGCACATCCTGCACGTCTCCTCCGCCGCGGTCCTGCCGCTGCTGCGCCGGGCCCGCGAGGACGGCGTCCAGGTCACCGCCGAGACCTGCCCGCACTACCTGACGCTCGCCGCCGAGCAGGTCCCGGACGGCGACACCGCCTTCAAGTGCTGCCCGCCGATCCGCGACGAGTCCAACCGCGATCTGCTCTGGCGGGCCCTCGCGGACGGCGAGTTCATCGCCGTGGTCTCCGACCACTCGCCGTCCACCCCGGACCTGAAGCTGCTTCAGCGCTACGGCGGCAGCGGCGACTTCGCCGCCGCCTGGGGCGGCATCGCCTCGCTGCAGCTCGGCCTGCCCGCGGTGTGGAGCGAGGCCCGGCGCCGCGGCCACACGCTGGCCGAGGTGGTCCGCTGGATGTCCGCCGGGCCGGCCTCGCTGGTCGGGCTGACCGGCACCAAGGGCGCCATCGCGCCCGGCTACGACGCCGACCTGGTCGCCTTCGACCCGGACGCGGACTTCGCCGTCCACGCCGAACGACTGCACCACAAGAACCCGGTCACCCCGTACGCGGGCCGCACCCTCACCGGGCAGGTCCGCACCACCTGGCTGCGCGGCCGGGTCGTCGACCCCGACGCCGCCCCGTTCGGCCGCCAGATCATCCGACGCTAGAGGAGAGTCAGTTGAGTACCGCTCAGACCCCGGGCGCACCGTTCACCGAGCTGGTCGACCTGGCCTCCCGGCTGCTGGGCGCGGGCGTGGTCGCCACCAACGAGGACACCTTCGCCGACGCGGAGAACCTGCTGGTCGCCAAGCCCGCCGAGTTCCGCCCGCACACCTTCGGGCACAAGGGCCAGATCATGGACGGCTGGGAGTCCCGCCGCCGACGGGGCGTCAGCGCCGAGCAGCCGCACCCCACCGACGAGGACCACGACTGGGTGGTCGTCCGGCTCGGCGTACCCGGCGTGGTGCGCGGCGTGATCGTCGACACCGCCCACTTCACCGGCAACTACCCCGAGACCGCCTCGGTGCAGGCCGCCTCGGTGCCCGGCCACCCCTCCCCGGAGGAGCTCGCCGCCGCCGACTGGACCGACCTGGTGCCGCGCACCGCGCTGCAGGGCGACACCGCCCACGCGTTCGCGGTCACCGACCCGGGCCGCTACACCCACGTCCGGCTGAACATCTGGCCGGACGGCGGCGTGGCCCGGCTGCGGGTGCACGGCGAGGTGCTGCCCGACCCGCGCGAGCTGGCCGGCCTCACCTTCGACCTCGCCGCGCAGGAGTACGGCGGCGTCGCGGAGGCCGCCTCGGACCGCTACTTCTCCTCCCCGCACAACCTGAACGCTCCCGGCCGCGCCACCGTCATGGGCGACGGCTGGGAGACCCGGCGTCGGCGCGACAAGGCCAACGACTGGGTGCGGATCGCCCTGGCCGGGGGCGGCGAGGTCCTGGCGGCGGAGGTGGACACCTCCTGCTTCGTCGCCAACGCCCCCGGCTGGGCCGAGCTGACCGGATACGACGCGAGCAACGGCGGCGACCCCGCCACCGACCCGGACGGCTGGACCACCCTGCTGCCGCGCACCCGCCTGCAGCCCGACACCCGCCACCGCTGGCGGCTGCCCGCCGGGACCCCGGTCACCCACGTCCGGATCGACGTCTTCCCCGACGGCGGCCTCGCCCGCCTGCGCCTCACCGGCCGCCTCACCGCCGCCGGCCAGGACGCCCTGGCGCTGCGCTGGTTCCACGCGCTCCCCGCGGACGAGGCCCGCCGGGCCCTCGTCGAGGCCGGCCTCGACGCCGCCCTGGCGGACGCCCGCCCGCTCGCCGACGCGACCGCCCTTCGGCCGCTGTACGCCTCCTGACGCCGCGCGTCCCTTGACGCTCCGTCAGCCCTCGATGTCCCGTACCTCCTGAAGGACCGCCACATGACCAAGAAGCTCCTCACCACCGAGTCCGGCGCCCCGGTCGCCGACAACCAGAACAGCGCCTCGGCCGGCGAGTACGGCCCGCTGCTCATCCAGGACCAGCAGCTGCTGGAGAAGCTCGCCCGGTTCAACCGCGAGCGCATCCCGGAGCGCGTGGTGCACGCCCGCGGCTCCGGTGCCTACGGCTACTTCGAGGTCACCGACGAGGTCTCGCAGTACACCCGGGCAGGCTTCCTCGCCGAGGTCGGCAAGCGCACCGAGGTCTTCCTGCGCTTCTCCACCGTGGCCGGCGCGCTCGGCTCCACCGACGCGGTGCGCGACCCGCGCGGCTTCGCGCTGAAGTTCTACACCGAGCAGGGCAACTACGACCTGGTCGGCAACAACACCCCGGTCTTCTTCATCAAGGACCCGGTGAAGTTCCCCGACTTCATCCACTCGCAGAAGCGCGACCCGTACACCGGCGTCCAGGAGGCCGACAACGTCTGGGACTTCTGGGCGCACTCGCCGGCCTCCACCCACCAGATCACCTGGCTGTTCGGCGACCGCGGCATCCCGGCCTCCTACCGCCACATGAACGGCTACGGCTCGCACACCTACCAGTGGGTCAACGCCGAGGGCCAGGCGTACTGGGTGAAGTACCACTTCAAGACCAACCAGGGCATCCGCTCGCTGGACGCCGGTCAGGCCGCGGAGGTGGCCGGCGGCGACGCCGACAGCCACCAGCGCGACCTGCACCAGGCGATCGAGCGCGGCGTGTTCCCGTCCTGGACCCTGTACGTCCAGCTGATGCCGGTCGCCGAGGCCGCCGACTACCGCTTCAACCCGTTCGACCTCACCAAGGTGTGGCCGCACGCCGACTACCCGCTGGTCAAGGTCGGCCGCCTGGTGCTGAACCGGAACCCCGACAACGTCTTCGCCGAGGTCGAGCAGTCCGCGTTCTCGCCGAACAACTTCGTCCCCGGCATCGGCCCGTCCCCGGACAAGATGCTCCAGGGCCGCCTGTTCGCCTACGCCGACGCCCAGCGCTACCGCCTCGGCGTCAACCACACCCAGCTGCCGGTGAACGCCCCGCGCGCCACCGAGGCCGCCAACTACGGCCAGGACGGCTACAGCGCCCTCAACCGCAACGGCCGCGGCAAGAACTACGAGCCCAACTCGTACGACGGCCCCGCGCAGACCGACGAGCCGCTGTCCGCCCCGGTCGCCGTCTCCGGCCACACCGGGACCTACACCACCGTGGCCCACAGCAAGGACGACGACTTCTTCCAGGCCGGCGAGCTGTACCGGCTGATGTCCGAGGGCGAGCGGGCCCGCCTGATCGCCAACCTGGCCGGCTTCCTGGCCCAGGTCAGCCGCGAGGACGTCATCGAGAAGAACCTGGCGCACTTCCACGCCGCCGACCCGGAGTACGGCGCCCGCCTGGCCGCCGCGGTCGCCAAGCTCCGTGCGGGCGACGAGAACTGACGTTTCGTCAGGCTTGCCATCGAATCCACCCTCGGGCGGCCGGGACCTGCACCCCGGCCGCCGCGGCGGCCCCTCCCCCTCGGGCAGTGGGGGAGGGGCCATCGCCGTGTCCGGGCATATGCCTGTCAAGGGCGTCCCGGCACACCCGGGCGAATATCCGGCGACCGCCGATGCGTCGTCACCGCGCTGACTACCCTGAACGGAAGGCGCGAGCCGCCGGGGGAGAACGGGAGGGCGATGCCATGTCGACGGTCAGCCGAGGCCGGGGCCAGGACGACCTGCTGGGGCAGGGCAGCAGCAGCCCGTTCGGCGTGCTCCGCCGGGCGCTGCGCCTGCTGGAGGCGGTCGACCGGCGGCCGGACGGCCTCACCCTCGGCGAACTCGCCCGCGAACTCACCCTCCCCGAAGGGGTGGTGAGGCAACTCGCCGAGGAACTGGAGACCGAGGGCTACCTGGTCCACCTGGACGGCGCCTGGCTGCTCGGCGGCGCCTTCACCCTGCTCGGCGCCCAGCAGCGCGAACCGATGGTCCGGGTCCGGCTGCACCACCAGCTCGAGGAACTCCGCGACGAACTCGGCGCCGCCGTCTACTTCAGCCGCTACCACGACGGCGAACTCTCCGTCGAAGCCGTCGCCGCCGGCGACCACGCCCCCGCCGTCACCGAATGGGTCGACTTCCGCGCCACCGCCCACGCCAGCGCGATCGGCAAGTGTCTGCTCGCCCAACTCGACCACGACGCCCGGCTCGACCACCTCTCCCGGCACCCCGTCGCCCGGCTCACCGCCCGCACCATCACCGACACCGACCGCCTGCTCCACCGCCTCGACCGGCAGCCCGCCACCGTCCCCGTCCTGGACCTCCAGGAGTACTCGATGGACGCCGTCTGCGCGGCCGTCCCCGTCGTCGCCGGCAACACCGTCGGCTGCCTCGCCACCTCCCTGCCGGTCGCCCAGGCCCACCGGCTGCGCGAGGCCGCCGAACTCCTCACCCTCCGCGCGACCCCGCTGATGCTCGCCATGGCGGTCTGACCCGCCGTCGCGTCATGAGTTCCTCCGGTGGTTCCGAGGACTTGTGGGAGCGTTCCCAACCCGGGGAGCATGAGGCATGAGCGAACCGCTGCGCCGTCCCGTCATCCGGCCCTACCGACCCGCCGACCGGGCCGACCTGTTCGACATCTGCGTCCGCACCGGGGACGCCGGCGGCGACGCCACCGGGACCTACCCCGACCGGGACCTGCTGCCGACCGTCTTCGCCGCGCCCTACGCCGAACTCGAACCGGACCTCGCCTTCGTCCTCGACGACGGCACCCGCGCCGTCGGCTACGTCCTGGGCGCCGCCGACACCCCCGCCTTCGTCCGGCGCTTCCGCGAGGAGTGGCTCCCGCGCGTCACCGACCGCTACCCGCCGCCGTCCGGCCCGCCGCGCACCCCCAGCGAGGAGATGATCGGCCTGCTGCACACCCCCGAACGGCTCCTGCTCCCCGAACTCGCCGCCTACCCCGCCCACCTGCACATCGACCTCCTGCCCAGCCACCAGCGCGCCGGCCACGGCCGCGCCCTGATGGCCACCCTGCTGGCCGCGCTCGCGGCGAAGGGCGTCCCCCGCGTCCACCTCGGCATGGTCACCGCCAACACCCCCGCCCGCGCCTTCTACGACCGCCTCGGCTTCCACCCCGTCGCCGTCCCCGACCCGGGCCCGCTCACCTACCTCGGCCGGACCACCGACACCCGCGCGCTGTCGTAACTTCCTGCCACCATACGGTCGTTGACTTGTCCGACCGGTTCGCTCCGAAGGGTCCCGCGATGTCCGAGCCGTACTCCGCGATGGCGCAGCTGCACCTCGAACCCGAGGCGCTGCGCCGCTACCTCGCCACGCCCGTGCGCGGCAACCGGTGGGACGACTGGGACTCCCTGACCGGCTGGTACGACGCGGACGGCGAGGCCCGCGGCCTGCCGTACGCGCTCCACCCGGAGCCCGACCTGTCGACCGTCGACCACTGGCTGTCCGACCCGGACGACGACCACCGGGCCCAGCTGCGGACCTTCCTGCGCACCGCCGAGGAACCCGAACTGGCCCGGCTCGCCTACGACCCGGCCCGCGCCACGCTCACCCTGGTCAACCTCACCGTCGCCGCCGAGTCCTTCCGCAACCCGCTGTGGTTCCTCGCCCTGATCCGCGCCGCCACCCCCCACCTCGACCCCCGCGGCGGCTTCGCCGTCGTGCGCAACTACATCTGGCCCGGCCCCCACGACCGCCACACCCTCGCCGCGCTGCGCCTCACCCGCGGCACCTCCCGCCCCCTGCACCCCGTCACCGACGCCCACGCCTACCAGGCCGCCACCCGAGCCGCCGACGCGGCCTTCGACGCCACGGGACTGGACGAGACGGCGGGCGAAGCCGACGCGGTGGCCTGCCTGGACCGTCTCTGACCGACCGTCAGAAGGGCTCGTGGGGCCGGCCGGCCATCGCCGCCCGCACCACGGAGAGGCTGCGGCGCACGCCCAGGCTGTCCGGATGGGTGGCGCCGAAGACCTCCTCGACCTGGGGCAGCAGGGCTTCGTAGAGGGGGAGGGCGCTGTCGAGTTCCCCGGCCTGGGCGTAGGCGGCGGCGAGGTTGGCCCGGGTCGTCAGGAGGTCGGGGTGGGTGTCCCCGAGGGCCTGCGCGCGCCGGGCGAGGACGGTCCGGTAGAGCGGGACGGCGCGGTCGAGGTCCCCGACCATGTGGTAGCTGTGGGCGAGGTTGCCGACCGCTGCGAGGGTGTCGGGGTGGGCGTCGCCGAGGACCTCCTGCGCGTGCGCGAGGTTGGCCTGCCGCAGCACGACGGTGTGCGCTTCGTGGCCCTGGACGCGCAGGTACTGGGCCGCGGTGTCGTAGAGAGCGTCCACGGCGTCGTTCCGGTGCCCCGCCGGCCTGGTGCCGGCCAGCGCGAACAGCTGCGGCATCAGCACGTCCCAGAGGGCGGCCGCGTTCCCGGTCGGGGGACCGAGCGGGACCAGGACGTCGAGGAGGGCCTGCTCGGCGGCCCGGCGTCCGGCGGGTGAGCCGTCGGGTTCGGTCGGTGCGGTGACACGCAGGACGGTCTGGACGAGCCGGTGGACGCTGACGGCGTGTCGGGTGACGGTGGCCATGGTGTAGGCGCCGAGCAGGCCGAGGGCCTCGTGGAGGTCGTCGGGGTCCGCGCCGGGGTCCTCGAGCAGCGCCACCGGGATGTAGTCGGGCGCGAGCCAGGCGAGGGTGCGGAGGGTGTCGACGGCGAGCGGGTTGCGGGCGGCGAGGGCCCGCAGGGTCTGCGTCCAGATGCGGGCGATGGTGCGTTCGGCGTCGATGCCGTCGGCCGCCTTGTCGAGCTTGCGGGCAAGCCGCTCGCGGTAGGCGTCGACGGTGGTCGCCGGGTTCTGCCGGAGATAGCCGCCGGCCTGTTCGAGGGCGAGCGGCAGGTACCCCAACTCGGCTGCCAGCACGGCGGCTTGCCGTTGCTCGTGCGGGGTGGGCGGGCCGCCGGGGAAGGCGGACGAGCAGAGCAGGTCGGTGGCCTCGTCCGGGGCGAGGGTGCCGAGCGCGTAGGCCGGGACGCTGTGGGGCCAGCCGGTGGCGCGGCGGGTGGTGATCAGGTGGTGGCCGCCGCTGAGGGCGCCGAGGTAGGGGTCGAGGTCGGCGGGGGCCTCGGCGTTGTCGAAGACCAGCAGCCAGCCGGGGTGCCACTGCAGCCAGGTGGTGGCCCAGGCGCAGCGTTCGTCCGGGGCGGCCCGTCCGGCCCAGGCGGGGAACAGTTTCAGGGCGAGGGCGCCGAGGGACTGCTCGATGCGGGCGGGCGAGTCGGCGTTGATCCACCAGATGACGCCGTACTCGCCGCGGTGCCGGTGGGCGTAGGCCAGGGCGAGGGTGGTCTTGCCGATGCCGCCGAGCCCGTGGACGGCCGGGGTCTGGGTGATCGCGGTGCCGCCGCCGGTGGCCAGGGTGCGCTCCAGCCAGCCGAGGTCGACCTCGCGGCCGACGCACACCGGGACCGGG
This sequence comes from Kitasatospora sp. NPDC049285, assembly GCF_040678815.1. Classification (NCBI taxonomy): domain Bacteria; kingdom Bacillati; phylum Actinomycetota; class Actinomycetes; order Kitasatosporales; family Streptomycetaceae; genus Kitasatospora; species Kitasatospora sp. NPDC049285. The sequence continues at coordinate 93,057 of NZ_JBFAQR010000023.1, forward strand.
GCGAGGTTGCTCAGGCCGGGTGGCGCCTGGATGTCGCGGGCCGCGTTCAGGACCTCGGGCGGCAGGGCGACGGTGGAGACGTCGCCGGTGAAGGCGTTGGTGACGTGCTGCGCGGCGACCGACCGCTCACCGGATGCCTCGGTGCTCACGCACCGGTCCCGGGAGCGGGCGGGGGCGGGGTGACCCGGTTGTGGTTGCCGGTGATGACGGTGCCGATGGTGTGGGCGGCGATCGAGTGGCTGCCCGAGGCGGTGATCGTCACGGACCCGGGGACCGGCCGGGGCAGCAACGCGGCGATCTCGCCCAGGAGTTCGGGGTCCTCGCGCAGGGCGCGCTTGACCTGCCGGCGCAGGGCGGCGGCATCGGGGTCGGTGTCCTCGGCGGCGTCCTGTACGGCGTCCTCGATCGCCGCCCGGGCGGCGGCGGGGCGGCGGCGCCAGACGGCCTGGAGGATGCGCTGCCCGAGGTCGGCGCTCGCGTCCACGGCGGCGTCCTCCGCCCGGGTGAGCACCGCCCCGCCGTAGGCGCTCAGGGCCGAGGCCAGGTACGGACCGGCCTGCTCCACCAGCTGCACGATCTCCGTGCTCATCCCCGCCGCCCTCTCCTGGCCGAACTCGGCTTCTCCACGCGCCCTATGACGGAGCGTAGACCGAAGGCGCGGGCCGGGTTCGGTGATTCGGCGAGGACCGCCGGGGCATCACGCCCGGGTCGGGCGCAGGCGCAGCCGGGTGCGGCGGGCGGCGGTGGCGGCGACCGCGAGCGCGAGGACCGCGGCGGGCAGCGGCCAGGGGCCGGTGCGGGCGTCGGACAGCGTGGAGCCCAGGAGGGCGCAGCCGGCGGCGGCGGCGAGGACGGACTCGAAGGGGAGCGCCTCGCGCGGGGAGTCGGGAACGAGGGCGAGGTACAGCATCGGCCAGATGGTGAGGTACCCGAGGCCGAATCCGAGCCAGGTGGAGAGCCCGACGAGCTGGCCGGGCCCGCGGTTGACCAGGCCGGTGGCGAAGAGGTCGCCGGCCAGGACGAAGAGGGTCGCGCCGAGAAGCAGTCCGACGGTGCGGGCGGGGCCGAGCGGCGGCGTGCTGCGGCCGGTCGGGGCGGCGGAGGCGGGCGTGCTCATCTGCGGATCGTGACGGGGCGGCGTGAGCGCGGGGCGGCAGCGCGTCGGGGTCCGGGTGGACGCCGGGTGAACAGCGGGCGGTGCGCCCGGGGCGGGCGTCAGTCCGCCGTGATGCCCCAGTAGCCGACGGCGTCCGGGGCGCCACCCCGGTGGAGGATCACGCAGTGGCCGGCGGCGCGGTCGGGCCAGGGCAGGGCGTCGGTGTGCATCGCGTCGAGCCACTCGGCGAGGGTGGGGCGGCCGGTGGGGCACCAGGGGGTGATCTCGGCGGGGGTGAGGGGCCGCATGGAGGGGCCGTCGCCCGGGTGGGTGGGGTCGACGAGGCGGACCTGGTCGAGTACGGTGCCGGTTCCGCCGGTGAAGACGTACTCGTGCCAGTCCTCGTCCCGCCAGAGCTGATCGATCGTCAGGCCGGTGAAGCCGTGGTCGTCGCGGGCCAGCTCCTCGTCCTGGGCCCGGCGGAAGGCGGCCGCGAGATCGGGCAGGTACGGGCCCGTCTGGTGCCAGCCGTTGCCGCCCATGGTGGTGCTCCCTCGGATCCGTGGTGATCGACGAGGTGGAGCGTACCGGGAGCCGCCGACACGCCCGGGGGCGGACGGGCCCGGAGAACACGAAGGGCAAGGAAGCCGTTCCGCTTCTCTTGCCGTATCCAACTTATAGCGCATGGGGGGCCTTGCGGCAAGGCCCCCTCGGTGGCGCACAATCGCTCACCTGAGCCGGGAAACCCGCGCAATGTGCACAGAACGGGGCAATCCGTGCCGGATGGTGCGGAGCGGGCGCGGACGGCGTGGATCGGAGTTGATGAGGTGAATCCCCTGACGACTGGTGTGTTCGAACTGCCGGAGCGGCTGGCGGCGAAGGCGGACCCGGTGTTGATCGCCGCGGACGAGCGGCACTTCGTCGCGGTGGCGGAGACGCTGGAGCGGAACATCGCCGAGTTGAGCGGGAGGCTGGAGGAGGTGCTGCGCCGCCCGGGCGGGGCGGGCCGGGCGGCGATGGACCGCGACAACGAGGTGCACCAGCTGGGCAGCCGGCTGCGGACGCTGCGGCGGTTCGGGGCGGACCTGTGCCTGGGGCGGATCGTGCACGAGGGCGCGGACGAGCCGGTGTACGTCGGACGGCTCGGGCTCGCCGACGAGGACGGGCGGCGGCTGCTGGTGGACTGGCGCTCGCCCGCGGCGGAGCCGTTCTTCGCGGCGACGCACGCCAAGCCGATGGGCCTGGCCAGCCGGCGGCGCTACCGCTGGCAGCGCGGGCGGATCGGCGACTACTGGGACGAGGTGTTCACGGCCGAGGGCCTGGAGGGGCACGCGGCCCTGGACGACCAGTCCGCGTTCATCGCCAGCCTGGGGAGCTCCCGGTCGGCGCGGATGCGGGACGTGCTGGCCACCATCCAGGCCGACCAGGACGCGATCATCCGGGCCGGTTCGCGCGGCGCGCTGGTGGTGGACGGCGGGCCGGGCACCGGCAAGACCGTGGTGGCGCTGCACCGCACGGCGCACCTGCTGTACTCGGACCCGCGGCTCGGGCACCGCCGCGGCGGGGTGCTGTTCGTCGGCCCGCACCAGCCGTACCTGGCGTACGTGGCCGACGTGCTGCCCAGCCTCGGCGAGGAGGGCGTGCAGACCTGCACCGTGCGCGACCTGGTCGCCGAGGGGGCGGACGCCGGGCCGGAGGCCGATCCCGAGGTGGCGCGGCTCAAGGCGTCCGCGGGGATGGTGAAGGCGGCGGTGGAGGCGGCCGTCCGGGTCTACGAGGAGCCGCCGGCCGAGGGCCGCAAGCTCGTCACCGACTGGTACGAGCTGTGGGTCGACCCCGAGGACTGGTCGGAGGCCTTCGCCGCGCCCGGCCCGGGGACGCCGCACAACGAGGCCCGGGACCAGATCCTGGAAGAGCTGATCACCATCCTGCTGGAGAAGAACCAGGACGCCTTCGAGGAGGAGGACGGCGGGATCTCGCCCGAGCTGCTGCGCCGCGCGCTGCGCAAGGACCGGGAACTGCTCGGCGCGCTGCACCGGGCCTGGCCGATCCTCGAACCGACCGACCTGGTGGGCGACCTGTGGACGGTCCCCGCGTACCTGCGGCTGTGCGCGCCGTGGCTCACCCGGGAGGAGGTCCGGACGCTGCAGCGGGCGGACCCGCAGGCCTGGACGGTCTCCGACCTGCCGCTGCTGGACGCCGCCCGGCAGCGGCTCGGCGACCCCGGGGCCGACCGGCGGATGCGCCGGCACCGGGCCCGGGTCGCGGCCGACCGGGAGGAGATGGAGCGGGTGATCGAGAACCTGGTCCAGGCCGACCTGGACGGCGAGGGCGCGGTGGCGATGTTCCGGGTCGGCGACCTGCAGGAGGCGCTGGTCGACGAGAGCGCCCCGCCGCCCGTCGACCCGGACCTGCTGGCCGGGCCGTTCGCCCACATCGTGGTCGACGAGGCGCAGGAACTCACCGACGCGGAGTGGCAGATGCTGCTGCTGCGCTGCCCGTCCCGCTCCTTCACCATCGTCGGCGACCGCGCGCAGGCCCGGCACGGGTTCACCGAGAGCTGGACCGAGCGGCTGGAACGGATCGGCCTGGACCGGATCGAACTCACCTCACTGAGCGTCAACTACCGGACGCCCGAGGAGGTGATGGCCGAGGCCGAGCCGGTCATCCGGGCCGCCCTGCCGGACGCCAACGTGCCGACCTCGATCCGCCGCAGCGGCCTGCCGGTGCGCTACGGCGCCGCCGCCGAGCGGGACGCCGTGCTGGCCGAGTGGCTGGCCGCGCACACCGAGGGCGTGGCGTGCGTGATCGGCGACCCCGGTTACCCGGGGACGGCGCGGGTGCGCTCGCTCAGCCCCGAGCTGACGAAGGGTCTGGAGTTCGACCTGGTGGTGCTGGTCGACCCGGAGTCCTTCGGCGACGGCATCGAGGGCGCGGTGGACCGCTACGTGGCGATGACCCGGGCGACCGGCGAACTGGTGATCCTGCGGAGCCGAACGGACCGATGAGGCAACGAGGAGAGGCGACGGCGGGCGCCGAGAGGCGCGCCGCCGAGCCCTACGTCGACCCGGAACTGGCGGCCGCCCTGGCCGCCCGCGGCGGCGTGCCGGAGCCGCTCACACCGGAGCGGCTGGCCGGGTGGCAGCGCCGGGACGCCGCGGCCCGGCCGCGGCCGACGGTCGGTCAACTCGCCGACGGCGGGCGGTTCGAGGTCGCCGAGTACGACACCGGCCGGGTGCGGCTGGTCTGCGCCCGGCCGACCGGGGCGGACGGCCTGCTGCCGGTGCTCTACTACCTGCACGGCGGCGGGATGGTGAGCGGCAACGCGTGGTCGGTGCTGCCCCGGCTGCTGCGCGAGTGGGCGCAGCCGCTGCGGCTCGCGGTGGTCTCGGCGGAGTACCGGCTGGCGCCCGCCGCCCGGCACCTGGAACCGGTGCAGGACTGCCGGGACGGGATGCACTGGGTGGTCGAGAACGCCGGACGGCTGGGCCTGGACGCCGGGCGGACCGTGCTCGGCGGCAAGAGCGCGGGCGGCGGGCTGGCGGCCGGGCTGGCCCTGCTGCTGCGCGACACGGGCGGCCCGGCGCCGATCGGGCAGCTGCTGCTCAGCCCGATGCTCGACGACCGCGGGACCAGCCGGTCCGCCCGCCAGGCGGCCGGGCACGACACCTGGGACCGCACCTCCAACGCCACCGCCTGGCAGGCGCTGCTGGGCGAGCGGTACGGCACCGCCGAGGTGTCCCCGTACGCCGCCCCGGCCCGGGCGGGCGACCGGGACGAACTCGGCGCTCTGCCGCCCGCCTACCTGGAGGTGGGCTCGGCGGAGACCTTCCGGGACGAGGTGACGGCCTACGCGGACGGGCTGTGGCGGTGCGGCGGGAGCGCCGAACTGCACGTGTGGCCGGGCGCGTTCCACGGCTTCGACACGCTGGCGCCGGAGGCGGCGGTCAGCCGACAGGCCCGGGCCGCGCGCACGGCGTGGCTGCGCCGGGCCCTGGGGTGACCGTCAGCCCGGGCTGATCAGCCGCTGCTTGGCCAGGGCGAACTCGTCGGGGGTCAGCCCGCCGTCCCGGTGCAGGCGGTGCAGCCGTTCGAGCTGGGACAGGAGGTCGCTCGCGTCCTGCGGGGCGCCGGGCGGGACGTCCTGCGGGGCGTCCGGCTCGTCGACCTCGACGCGCAGGTCGGCGGGCCGGTCGGGCAGGTAGCGGACGGTGGCGCCCAGGCCGGCGCGGGGACGGGCGTACGCGGGGAAGCCGTGCGGGTGCTCCACGGTGTGCTCCGCGCCGTCCGCTTCGGTGTAACGCAGCGTCAGGGTGGTCCGGAACCGGCCCTCGTCCGAGGTCTCCGAGGGCTTGGCGACCGCGACCACCGTCGCGCGGGCGACCAGGCCCTCGGTGTGCAGCCGCTGCTCCCGCAGGGCGTCCTCGCGTCGGCGGGTCAGGTCGGCCAGGCCGTTGCGGCGGTCGGCCCGGGCGGTGGCGACGGCGCCGAGCGCACCGACCAGGGCCAGGCCGAGCCCCCACGCCCCGCCCGTGCCGCCGGCCGACGCGGCGGCGAGCACCAGGGCCAGGGCGGCGAGCGTCGAGGTCCCGGCCCCGAGGACCGGCCAGACCCGGTCGCCGCCCCGGGCCAGCGCCGCGCCGGACAGGAACGCCAGGAAGGCGAGCACCAGCAGCAGGCCGGCGTAGACGGCGCCCTCCCCGCCCGGCGTCGCGCGCTGCGCCCGGCCCGCGGCCCAGCCGCCGGCCGCGACCAGCGCGGCGAAGACGCCGATGGCGGTCCAGCGCGCGCCGGAGAGTCCGGGCCAGCGGGGCTCCGGCGGGATCACGACCTCGTCCATGGCGCGATGGTAGCGGGGCCGCGCACTGGTCCAGACCACCTGCGGTGAACGGCCGGTGGCGAACCGGGGACGGGCGGGCCGCGACGGTGACGCGCCATCAGGTCGGCTCGCCCGGACGGGGGGTGGGCGCTGGTCAGCCCGGCAGGACGGTGGTGGCCCAGCCGCTCGCGGCGGTGCGGGTGTAGCGGAGGCGGAGGTGGCGGCGCTCGGGGTGGCCCTGCCAGAACTCGGCGGTGACGGGGTGGAGGGCGTAGCAGTGCAGGGCGGGGGAGGAGGTGGCGCGGTCGGGCTCGGGGCGGACGGGGCCGCGCAGGCGGACCTGGCGGCCGTGCTGCGGCCAGTAGACGGTGAGCGCGGCGTCCGGGCGGGCGGTGAACTGGACCGCCTTGGGGGAGTCCGGTTCGGTCCAGAAGTGCCAGGCGGCGGCGGACTCGTCGACGTCGCGCAGGACCAGCACCCGGGCGTCGGGGCGGCCCTCGGCGTCGACCGTGGAGAGGGTCACCACCTGGGCGTCCGGGACGCCGGCCGCGAGGGCGTCCAGCAGCCAGGCGGTGAACAGCGTCGCCGGGTCCGCGGGGGCGGCGGCCGGGTCGAGCGGCGGCAATGCGCGGGTGGGGAGCACCGGGTGGGCGATCAGCGCGCGGACCAGCGGGGTCGGTTCGGTGCGGTGCGGCATGCGGGGCTCCCGGTTCGGCTGGGGTCACCCTAGCGGGCGGCTTATTAGACGCGATGTTGATAAGAAGTGTCGAAACCCTTGTCGACCCCACTACCCGCGAGTAGTTTGCCCCTGAGCCCGACACTCCACCCGCCGGTCAGGAGTCACCCCCCATGCCCCGTTCCACCGCCGACGTCGCCGTGCACGACAACCTGGTCCTCGAACCGCGCGACGTGCACTTCGACTGGTCCCAGCTGCCGCTGCACTGGATCCCCGACGAGCCCATGGCCACCCACACCATCAACGTGCTCCACCTGCTGCTCCCCGAGGGCGAGCGGTGGTTCGTCAAGGTGTTCAAGGAGGCGCTGCCGCTGATCCGAGACGAGCAGCTGCGCGAGGAGGTGCTGGGCTTCATCGGGCAGGAGGCGATCCACGCCGAGGCCCACCAGGAGGTGCTCGACCACCTGCTCGGCCAGGGCCTCGACCCGCGGCCGTACGTCCGGCAGGTCAGCTGGCTGTTCCGCCGGGTGCTCGGCGACAAGCCCGGGCTGACCGCCCGTCAGCGCCGCGAGAACGTCATCGAACGGGTCGCCTTCGTCGCCGCGATCGAGCACTTCACCGCCTTCCTCGGCAACTGGGCCCTCAACTCGCCCGGCCTGGACCGCGCCAAGGCCGACCCCACCATGCTCGACCTGCTGCGCTGGCACGGCGCGGAGGAGGTCGAGCACCGCAGCGTCGCCTTCGACCTGATGCGCCACCTCGACCCCGGGTACCTGCGCCGGATCCGCGGTATGGCCGTCTCCGGACCGCTCCTCATCCACCTGTGGATCCGCGGCACCCGCTTCATGCTCGCCGCCGACCCGTCGCTGCACGGGAGCATCGTGCCGACCTGGCGCGAGGCCGGGCGCGCCGCGAGGCGCGGCCTGCTGCCGGAGCCGGTGCGGTTCCTCCGCTCGGCGCTGCGCTACTTCGGCCCCGGCTACCACCCGACCCGGGAGGGGAGCTCCTCGCAGGCGCTCGCATACCTGGCGACCTCGCCCGCGTCGCGCGCGGCGGCCACGCACTAGGGCCTGTCTTCACACTGCCGTCGCAGCCCCGCGTCGGGAAGACAGGCCCTAGCGGCCCGCCCTCGCGCCCCCGACCGTCCCCCCTTCTCCTCCGGAGCCGTGTTCTATGGATCTCTCGACCCCGCCGCCCGACCTGTACGGCCGACCGAGGGCGGATCGGTTCTTCCAGCGGTTGACCTCGTTCGGCGACTGGTACAGCCCGGCGCTGGGGCGGCCGGGACTGCGGCGCAGCCCGCGGCGGCCCCAGGCGCGCGCGGTGCCACCGCTGCACCTGGTGGTGACCTCGCACGAGACGGTCGCCGACGGGGTGGTGGAGCTGCGGCTGAAGGACCCGTCCGGCGGGATGCTGCCGTCGTGGCAGCCGGGCGCCCGGCTGCTGGTGACGCTGCCCTCGGGGCGCGAGCGGCACTACTCGCTGTGCGGCGACCCCGCGGACCGGCACGGCTACCGGATCGCGGTGCGGCGGATCGCGGACGGCGGCGGCGGATCGGTGGAGATCCACGACGAGCTGCACGTGGGGGTGCGGCTGCGGGTGCGCCGGCCGCGGAACGGGTTCGCCTTCTGCGGGGAGGAGAAGGTGCTCTTCCTGGCCGGCGGGATCGGCGTCACCCCGCTGCTGCCGATGGCCCGGGCCGCCCAACTCGCGGGCCTCGACTGGCGGTTGGTGCACACCGGCCGGACCGCGCAGGCGCTGCCGTTCACCGCGGAGCTGAAGGCGCTGGACCCGTCGCGGGTGGAGATCCGCACCGACGACGTGCACGGCGTCCCGGACGCGGCACAGCTGCTGGCGGGCGCGCCGCCCGGCGCGGCGGTGTACGTCTGCGGGCCCGCGCCGATGCTGGTGGCGGTGCAGCGGGCGCTGGACGCCTCGCCGGCGACGGCGCTGCACTACGAGCGGTTCGGGGCGGCGCCGATCCTGGACGGCCGGCCGTTCACCGTCCGACTCGGCGCCGACGGCGAGACGTTGACCGTTCCGGCGGACCGCTCGGCGCTGGACGTGGTGCGCGAGGTGCGGCCGGAGCTGGCGTACTCGTGCAAGCAGGGGTTCTGCGGGACGTGCGTGCTGAAGGTGGCGTCGGGGACGCCAGAGCACCGCGACCGCCGACTGACCGACGAACAGCGCGCGGCCGGCCTGGTGCTGCCGTGCGTGTCCCGGGCCGGCGAGGGCGAGACCCTCGTCCTGGAGGTGTGAGATGAAGCACGACCTGCCGCAGTTCCCGTTCGAGGAGCGGGACCTGGCGAGGTTCCGGGAGGTCCAGCAGCTCGCGTACCACTGCGCGGAGCAGGTCGCGGCCTGGATCGAGCCCGGGGTGACGGAGCGTCAGGCGACCGCGAAGCTGCGGCGCTGCCTGGTGCAGGAGGGCGTGCAGGACTTCTTCCACGTGCCCTTCGCCTGGTTCGGCGACCGGACGGCGTTCCGGCACTTCCACACCCCGCTGCAGTTCTTCGCGGGCTCCCGGGTGCTCGAGGAGGGCATGCCCTACGTGCTGGACTGCGCGCCGGTGGTCGACGGGTACACCGCGGACATCGGCTACGGCGGCAAGGTCGGCGAGAACGCCGTCTGGGACCGGCTGGCGCAGGACCTGAAGGTCTACCGGGAGCTGATCCTGCGTGAGGTGAAGGCGCGCCGGACCCTCTCCGAGGTGTACGCGGCGGTGGACGCGCAGATCGCCGCGCACGGCTACGACAACCGCCACCAGGTCTACCCGGGCCGGGTGATCGGCCACCAGGTGACCCGCACGACCGCCCGCGGCCCGGCCGGGGTGAACCTGTTCGGCTTCGGAGTGCGTACGCTGCAGACCCTGGGACGCGAGCTGGTCAAGGAACGCCTCGAAGGCCGCTCCCCGCTCTGGGCCGGCGGCAAGGCCTCCCGCCACGCCCCGACACCCGGCCTGTGGGCGGTCGAACCGCACATCGGCTTCCGGGAGGTGGGCATCAAGTTCGAGGAACTCCTCGTCGTCACCGACGACGACGCGTTCTGGCTCGACGACGACCTGCCGCACGTGCGGCGCTGGGCACTCCTGGAGGACGCCGCATGACCGAGATCCGCCGAAGCACCGTCAACTCCGGTGGTCTGACGCTGGCCGTGTACGAGCAGGGCGACCCGGCGAACCCCACCGTGGTGCTGGTGCACGGGTATCCGGACGACCACAGTGTGTGGCATGACGTGGCCGCCGATCTGGCGGTCGACCACCATGTGGTGCGGTACGACACGCGCGGTTCGGGGGCTTCCGGGGTGCCGGCGCGGCGGGAGGACTACCGGCTGGAGCTGCTCGGGCAGGACCTGTTCGCGGTGGCGGACGCCGTCAGCCCGGACCGGCCGGTGCACGTGGTCGCGCACGACTGGGGCAGCGTGCAGTCGTGGGAGGCGATCACCACGCCCGGCTCGTACCGGCGGATCGCCAGCTACACCACGATGTCCGGGCCGTGCCTGGACCACATGGGCCACTGGATCCGGCACCGGCTGCGCCGCCCGACGCCCCGTCACCTCGGCCAGCTGCTGCGGCAGGGCCTGCACTCCTGGTACATCGGCCTGTTCCACCTGCCGGTGCTCGCCCCCGCCGCCTGGCGGCTCGGCCTGGCCCGGCTGTGGCCGCGGGTGCTGCACGACCTGGAGGCGGTCACCCCGCGGGTCGGGCACCCGCAGCCGACGCTGGCCAGGGACGCCGTGCACGGCATCGAGCTGTACCGGGCCAACATGCGGCCCGCGGTCTCCCGCCCGCGGGAGCGGTTCACCGAGGTGCCGGTGCAGCTGATCACCCTGCAGCGCGACCACTACGTCTCCGACTTCCTCTCCGAGGGGCTGGAGCAGTGGGTGCCGCGGCTGACCCGGCGCGCGGTGAACGCCACCCACTGGTCGGCGCTGCTGGAGAAGGGCCCGGCGATCGCCGGCCTGGTCCGCGAGTTCGCCGCCCGCGACCACACCGACCCGGTGCAGGAGCCGTCCGGCGGCGGGGAGCTGGTGGTGGTCACCGGAGGCGGCAGCGGCATCGGCCGGGCCACCGCGCTGGCCTTCGCCGACCGGGGCGCCCGGGTGGTGGTCTGCGACCGCGACCTGCCCGCGGCGCAGCGCACCGCCGAACTCTGCGCGCTGTCCGGCGTCAAGGCCGCCGCGTACCAGGTGGACGTCAGCGACGGAGCCGCGGTGGACGCCTTCGCCCGGCAGGTCGCCGTCGACTTCGGGGTGCCCGACGTGGTGGTCAACAACGCGGGCATCGGCCACTCCGGCACCTTCCTGGAGACCACCGAGGAGGAGTGGCGGCGGGTCCTGGACGTCAACCTGTGGGGCGTCATCCACGGCTGCCGGGCCTTCGGCGAGCTGATGGTCGAGCGCGGCCAGGGCGGACACATCGTCAACCTGGCCTCCGCCGCGGCCTACCTGCCGTCCAAGGTGCTCGCCGCGTACGCCACCTCGAAGGCCGCCGTCTACATGCTCTCCGACTGCCTGCGCGCCGAACTCGCCCCGCACCGGATCGGCGTCTCCACGATCTGCCCCGGCATCGTCAACACCAACATCACCCGGACCACGACCTTCTCCGGCCTCGGCGACGCCGAAGTCGCCGACAAGCAGGCGAAGGTGTCCAAGATGTACGCCCGCCGGGGCTTCCCGCCGGAGAAGGTCGCCGCGGAGATCGTGCGCGCCGTCCGCACCGGCAAGCCCGTCGTCCCGGTCACCGTCGAGGCCAAGGCGGCCCGACTGCTGGGGCGGCTCAGCCCCGGGCTGCTGCGCAAGGCGGCCCAGATCAACGCGGGCTGACGCGGCGTCGGTTCGCCGCAAGAACAAGGAGCGGGGGAACGGCGGTGCGGCCCGGGGGTCGCACCGCCGTTCGTGCTGCCGGAGTTCAGCCGAGCGGGCGGCAGAGTACGGCGTCCGGGACGCCGTAGTGCAGCCACTTCCAGGTGTAGGCGACGCCGGCCAGGTACTCGTTGTCGGCGCACTGGCCCTTGTAGGAGCCCGGCGCCCAGTCGCTCGCCTGCGAGCCGCCAGTCGCGGGCCGGTTGTCGCCGTGGTCGAACCAGACGTTGCGGCCGCCGGTGGGCAGCGGCGCGGCGGCCGGGGCGCAGAGCAGGGCGGACATCGCGTTGGAGCGGACGCTGTAGCCGACCGCGAAGGTGTTGTCGGGGCACTGGAGCTTGTTGTAGCCCGACGCCCAGTCGGACCTGACGTACCGTTCGTCGGTGACGGTCACCCAGTCGCCCGCGGCGGTGGCGGGCTCGGTGGCGTCCGTGCACAGGCCCCGGGAGGAGCCGCGTCCCAGGCCGACCACGCGCTGGCCGTCCGGGCAGTTCGCCTTGCGGTTGCCGCCGCTCCAGTCCGGCAGGGAGAGCATGCGGCGGGAGACGTCGAAGTCGGCGTGGTCGAGGTCCAGCAGGTTCCAGTGTGTCACGGGGGCGATCCGGCCGGTGGCGGACGGGGCGCTGACCAGCCGGTTCCAGTACTCGGCGCGCCAGTCGCCCGGGTCCTCCAGGCTGAGCGCGCGGCCCGCGGTGTCGAAGTGCAGCAGCGCCCAACTGTCGTTCGGGACACCGGCGTTCTGCCAGCCGACCAGTGGCCAGATGGCGAAGTCGGTGTCGTGGGCGGCCAGGATCGCGGTGAAGGCGTCGAACCAGGCGTGCTCCTTGGCGTCGGTGTCGCCGCGCCCGCCGGCGCCGAACTCGCTGATCCACACGGGGGCGGTGAAGTGCTGGCCGGACTGGGTGACGAACAGCGCCTCGTCGTCGACCACCTGGGCCAGCTGGTCGGGGGTGAAGTCCTGGTAGCGCGGGTCACCGGTGGAGCCGGGGCCGCTGCCCGCACCGGTGTTGGCCGGGCCTGTGTAGCCGTAGAAGTGCGCCGAGTAGACCAGCTTGCCGGAGTCGATCAGCGTGTGGGACAGGGTGCGGACCGGGGTGAGCTGCGGCCGGCCGTGGCTGAACCCGGCGGCCGGGATGCCGTACCAGTTGATGCCCTCCATCACGACCAGCATGTCCGGGTCGGCCTGGAGGATCCGGTTGCCCGCCTCCTCGAAGGCGGAGAACTCGTCGTGGGCGTCGCCCAGGCCCCAGTTGGGGTCGTCCCAGGTGTCGCGGCGGACCTCGTTGCGCAGGTCGGCGCCGACCACCCGCTTGTTCGCCTTGTAGCGGTTGACCAGGAACACCCAGTCGTCCTCCCAGGCCTGCGTGGACTGGCCGCTGTTCCAGCGCTCGTTGCCGTCCAGGCCGCAGCAGAACCGGTAGCTGGTGGTGTGGTTGTTGAGGATCACCGCGAATCCGTCGGCGGTCAGCGCCGCCACCACCGCGTCGTAGACCTGCAGCGGGGTCCGGCCGCGCAGCTGCGGGTTGGCGGTCACCGCCGCGTCCGGGACCGCCGCGGTGTCGTGGATCAGCGCGTTGGCGAACGGCAGCCGGACGCTGTTGATCCCCAGCCGGTGGAACCCGGCCAGGATGTCCGCCATCGGCGCCCGGTCCAGCCCCAGCGGGATGTTGTACGAGACCTGCCCGGCCTGGTTGTTCGCCGGGTCGGTGGTCGACCCGCTGCCCTCCCAGGTCCCCTGCGCGCCGGCCCAGTTGCCGGCCTTCAGCTTGAATCGGCCGCCGTTCGCGTCGACGATGTACCGGCCCCGGGTGCTGAGCGGACCGGTCCAGGACGCGGCCAGCTGCGGCCCGGTGAGGACGGCGGGGGCGCCGGTCGCCGTGGAGGCGGCGACGGCGGCGGTCGTGGTGGTCAGCGTGAGGCTGATCGAGAGGGCGGCACCGGCCGCCAGGACGCGTTGGAGCAAGCTCTTCATGGCCATCCCGAGAGGGTGAGGGGAAGGGTGGCGGCGCATCGGCCCGCCCGCGCCCCAGGTCGTGCGGAGCGGTCCGGCGCGGCGGCGGGCCAGGACCTTACTACCCGTCAGTAGGTGTCTGGACAAGTCCCGGTGTCGAACATTCGGCGCCCAGGAGAAAACCGGCTGCACCGCGGTTCGCCCGGGCGGCAGACTCGCCTGCATGAACGCCGTCGAGGACCTCGCCCTGCGCCACGTGGCCGCCCGCAGCACCGGCGGCCCCCTGCCCCCCGGGCTGGACGTCACCCTGCACTTCCACCCCGACCGGCTGATCGCCGGCCGCCCGATCCTCGCGTCGATGGCCGAGGACGGCGTCTACCGCTCCCAGTTCTCCACCGGGACCAGCAACGGCGGCCTCACCGCCCACCCCGGCGGCGACCGCTGGCACTGGGAGAGCCGGATGTTCGGCGGCGCGTACGACGACGCCCCCGCCGAGCGCCGCCCCGTCTACGGCGCGCTCAACCACCGCCGCAGCCCGTACGGCGGCGCGCCCCGGTTCGGCTCCGGGTACTTCCGGCTCACCGCCGCCACCCTGCACCGGGCCACCTTCTGCTACCCCGACAGCGTGCTGGACCCCGAGGACTTCGGCACCGCCGCCGCCATGGCGCTGATCGCGCTCGCCGAGGCCGACACCCGGGACGCGCTCGACGACTACGTCGAGGCGCACCTGCACGGCCCGGTCCGCCTCGCCGACCACGTCGACGCGCTCGTCCTCGACCCGTGCTTCCGCGACACCGAGGTGGAGGCCGCCGCCCGGCTGCTGCCCTGCCGCCTCGAATGGCACCCCGGCTACCTGCTCACCGTCGAGGAGCTCGCCCGCCACCCCGACTACCGCGGACCCGGGTTCACCGCCCTCGGCGCCGAACTCGCCCGCGACGGCGTCCTCGACGCCCGGCTGATCGGCGCCGCCGCCCGCGCCGGCCGGCACGACCCGCAGGACCTGAAGCGGGTCTGGCACCTCCTCGCCCGCTACGGGCGCCGGGCCGTTTCGTAGGATGGCGGTCCATGGACCTGACGACCGCCCTGGCCTCCTTCGCCCTCGTGGTGGGCCTGCTGACGCTCACCCCCGGACTCGACACCGCGCTCATCCTGCGGACCGCCGCCCTCGGTGAGCGGCGCCGCGCCTGGGGCGTCGTGCTCGGCATCCAGACCGGCACACTGCTGTGGGGAGCCGCCTCCTCGGCCGGCATCAGCGTGCTGCTGACCGCCTCCCGGGCCGCGTACGAGACGCTGCGCTGGGCCGGCGTGTGCTACCTGCTGTGGATGGGCGTGCAGATGCTGCGCTCCCGGGGCGGCGCGGTGGACGAGGCCGCCGGGACCGCGGCGGCCCACGGCGGGCTGTGGGACGGGTGGCGGCGCGGCACGCTGACCAACCTGCTCAACCCCAAGGTCGGGGTGTTCTACGTCGCCGTGCTGCCGCAGTTCATCCCCGCCGGTGCGCCGCACCTGGCCACCGGCGTGCTGCTGACCTGCGTGCACGTGGCCGAGGGCACGCTCTGGTCGGCCGTGCTCATCGCCTTCGCGCACACGCTGCGCGGGTGGCTGCGCCGCCCCGCCGCCCGCCGCGTGCTCGACCGGGTCACCGGGGTCGCCGTCCTGGGCTTCGGCGTCAGACTGGCACTGGCCGACTGAGCGGACGGCATGTCAGCACCCTTGCAGATTAAGGCCGTTCGGCTCTCCGGCGCCGCCTAGAGTGCTGACTGTGACCGAGGAGCCGGAACTCATCGCGGGCCGCTACCAGTTGGTGGAGCGCATCGGGCAGGGCGGGATGGGCCGGGTCTGGCTCGGCCTGGACCGGCAGCTGTTCGACCGCGAGGTGGCGGTCAAGGAGATCCTCTTCCCGCGCGGGCTGGAGGACGCCGAACGGGCCCTGCTGCTGCAGCGGTTCACCAGCGAGGCGCGCGCGGCGGCGATCCTCAGCCACCCCGGCATCGTCACCATCCACGACGTGGTCGAGCACCGCGGCGCGCCCGTCATCGTGATGGAGTTCGTCCGCGGCCGCTCGCTCGCCGCCGAACTCCGCGAACACGGCCCCCTGTCGGTCCGGCGGACCGCCGAGATCGGCGCCGCCCTGCTGGGCGCCCTCACCGCCGCCCACGACGCCGGGATCGTGCACCGCGACCTCAAGCCCGACAACATCCTGCTGGCCCGCGACCGCACCGTCCTCACCGACTTCGGCATCGCCCACCTCGCCGACGCCACCACCAGGCTGAGCCACAGCGGCACCGTGATCGGCACCCCGCTCTACATGCCGCCCGAGCAGTTCGAAGGCAAGCGCCCCACCCCCGCCAACGACCTGTGGGCCCTCGGGGCCACCCTCTACCACGCCGTCGAAGGCCACCCGCCGTTCGACGAGGACGGTGCTGGCCGAGATGCAGCGCGTTTCCTTCGACGGCGTGACCGGACCCGTCACCTTCGACCCCTACGGTGACACCACCAACCGCCAGTTCTCCGTCTACACGGTGCAGAGCGGAGGCTGGGAGTTCACCACGTCGGACGCCTACCGGCCCTGACCGGAGGGACTCCTCGAACCGGTGTCCTGCGAGATCGTGCTAGCACGTGATCGAACTTCATGGGAGGCTGCTTCCCGCTCGGGGGGGCTTGGAGCCGTCCTGGGCTGCACATTCATCGCAGACGAGGACTCAAAGACCATGACCAGACCGATATCGGTCACCCCGGGCCGGCGGTGGCTGGCCGGGGCGGTGACGACGGCGCTCGCCGCCGCG